>JARRPA010000001.1:0-28773 GCA_037383305.1 Gemmatimonadota bacterium
GACGAGCCGTCGGTCGGCCGATAGGGCGGGTTCCGCGGCTGTCTGCTGCCCGGGATGCGTAGCGCCCGGCGTGGCGTCTGCGCGCGCGGCCATCGAAATCTCGGGGCCCCGCACGCGGGCTATGGAGATCTTCCGATGGTCTACCTGCAGTCCGAACTCCGCCAGAAGCGCGGATTCGATATTTCGTACGATCTGCTTCGGGCCGAGGCTCGATGAACTGAGAACGTGGATCTCGTCGATTCCCCCATGGCCATCCGGAACGATCTTGAGCGAGCCGACGCCTTCGAGCTCGACGAGCAGCTTCTCGATTCGCTTCAGACCCCATGGATCGAGGCCTACGATTTCCTTGGCGTCCCGCTCTTCGGGGTTCATCGAACGAGCTGTCCTCCGATTGCCGGGTGAACGGTGTTCCCACCCTGGGCCTTGGCTACATAGAGGGCGGCGTCCGCTTCCGCCATCAGTTCTTTAGCGTAACCCCCACGTTTTCGCCTTCAACGGGCACTGTAAAGGCTTCGGTCTTCGCCCGTATTTCTTCCGCCACGCGCCCTGCGCCGCGTCGATCGGGATTCACCAGGATGAGTACGAACTCGTCTCCGCCATACCGGCAGACGATGTCCGTGCTTCGGACGGCTTCCTGCAGAATCCGCGATACACCTACCAGCAGAGCGTTGCCGGTGCCGTGACCGTAGGTATCGTTGATCGGCTTGAACTTGTCGATGTCCACGAACAGCAAGGCGATCGAGGTTCCGGTTCGACTCGCGCGGGACAGCTCTTCATCCAGTCGCTCGTTGAGAACGCGAAAAGTAAATGCGCCGGTCAGGGCGTCGTGGAGCGCATCGCGAGCGGCTCGCTCGTATTGCCTGCCCAGATAAATCGGGCATAGCGCCAGGGTGCTCCGGCCGCGTGCGACAGCGGTGGCGAACTCGAGGCAGGTCGCGTGACCGCAGGACCCGGTGTTCCACATTCGGCCGTCGGGGGTCGTGCCGATCAGGTCGAGAATTCGCTGAACCTCGGCCGGGTCCGGCGGTGCGGCGTCGCCGAGGATCGGTTCGAAGGATGCCGATACGTCCGGCTCGACTTCCGGAATGAGCACGGACTCGGAGGCTCGAGGCGGCTCCAGGACATCGGCGATCTCTTTCCGCCAATAGAGATCCTCGGGTGCGCCGAACGCGGGATGACCCAGGTTGCCTTCGAAGGGCAGCACATCGACGAAGCCGAGCGCGTTCTCATCGTTCAGCACGGCGCGTGCGATCGGCGCCAGACTCGAGAGCCCTCTCTCCTTTCGGAAACGACTGGACGACTGTCTGCTGTCCTCGAGCATCGCCCGCGGAAGCCCCCCGGGCATTGAAATGTATCGCCTTCGTTCCGGTGGAATCCGGGACAGAGTCTGAGGCTCGTCGAGAGGGTTGATATCGAGTTCGACGAATAGCTGCTCGAGTTCATCGAACGAAAGGCAGACGTCGAATTCTTCGTCGTCTCCATTCACTCCCGGAGCACCGACTCCGGCGTACACGATCCGGGCATCGTCTCCCTCCAGGAGTCGCACGTATCGGGAGAGTGCGACGGCTGGTGTGGCGACAGGAGCGAGGAAGGGCAGGAGTTCGGGTAGTTTCATTCGGCAGTAGTTGACGACGATCGGACTGGTCGATCGGATCCATGCCCGGCCCGAAGTGGCATGCGGCAGGTCTTCATATGCTCGTGCCACGAGCTCGTCGCCCAGTTGCTCATAATATACGGCCGTGAATCCGGCCGAGTAGCATGCGTTGAGAAGCTGTTCGGGCGTCGCGGGATAGAAATAGACGTTCGCTTCGGTCGGAAGGAGAAGCACGGCGACCCCGGTCTCGATCGCCTCGCGACAGAGTTCCAGGTCTCCTACGACATCGATCGCATCGTGATGACAACTCGGCACGCAGATCCCGCATTCGATGCAACCGCTCTCGACGATCTCCACGGCCTGTCCGGAGACCGAGATGGCCTCCACGGGACAGACCCGGACGCACGCCATGCACGACGTGCAATTATCGTTGATCGAGAATCGAAGGCTCAAGAACCCGCTTCTTTTCGTCGTTCCGCGACCCGGCTGCGATGCGAGTGACCGGCGTCCAATGGGTCAGTGTGGACGGCCGGGAACAGCCTCGGATACAAGAAACATACCCGCGTTTCACGATATCGGGAAACACGGAATCCGGACACTTTCCTGAATGCCGTCTGTTTAACTACATGCATGTCAATGCGTTGTAAGGACGACATAGATAGGACAGGAAGGGCTCCGTGCAGGCCGTCGGATTCGGTTGCGAGTATCCGACTGTGGCAGGCTGGCAACGGCGGATGGTCTGAATCGGCTGCCGGACTCCACAAGCAGGAACCGGGGCGGCGGAACCGTCGATTCGAGGTTGTTCCGGTCCACACTCACGCCTAGCTTATCGGCTTCCCGGCACGGTTGCCGGAGAGTGCCGTGCGCGGCGACCCGCCCGCGGCGTCTCCCGTCTCTCACAGGACCGGCGGATGACCATGTCAAAACAGGATTCCGGCGTTCTCAAGAAGCTGATCTTCCGACTCGACGGAACGGCGGACAGCAAGAAGATCGAATTCACGAGCAATGCCGGGACCCGTTGGGAGGCGGAGCTCTCCATTCATTCAGGTACGAGTCCACAAGCGCCGAATCTCATGATTCTGTTCCGGAATCGGGACAACGTGGTGGCACGTCAGCGCTACACTCTGGTTCCGCCCGGGTACTCGAAGGTCCCTCATGAGGCAGCGAAGCAGCTGACCGAGGAGACCTTGAGGGAACTGCTGGCCGAATCCGTGCAAGTCTGAGGAGAAGACGATGGCGCGAACGTTCCTGGACGAGAACTTCCTCACCTGGGAGGCCTACGTCTCCGGCGGACAGCCGAACTCACCGGAGGCCGCCCGGATCTTCTTCCTCTGCCTCGACGCACGGACGACTCCGGCACGGTTCGTCGAGCACGAAAGCCGAAGTGTGGCGGCGGCGGAGAGAGACCTGCTGAAGGTAACGGAGGAAGACCTGCGGGAGATGCTCGCCCGCAGCGTGCAGAGCGACTGAGCCCCAGGGTCCGGACGGGTTCCCTTGGTGCAAGGCGGGCGCGAAGGCACGATAGAAGTCATCACGGGCGTCATGTTCAGCGGGAAGTCGGAGGAGCTGCTCCGCCGGGTTCGACGCGCCCTTCTTGCCCGAAGGTCAGTCCAGGTCTTCAAGTCCCATCTCGACGACCGCTACTCGGGCATTCACGCGATCAGCTCCCATGATGGCCGACGCATCGAGGCATGCCCCGTTTCCAGTTCGCGAGCCCTCGCCGAGCAGGTCGACCCAGATGTGGAAGTCGTAGCGATCGACGAGGTTCAGTTTCTCGACGAGGGGATCGTGGAAGTCGCGAATCACCTCGCCGATCGTGGGGTTCGTGTCATCGTCGCCGGCACGGACATGGACTTCCGCGGCGAGCCATTCGGCCACATCGGATCGCTGCTCGCGGTGGCGGAGCGTATCGACAAGCTTCACGCAGTCTGCGTCGTGTGCGGAGAACTCGCGACCCGAAACCAGCGGCTCATCGAGGGTCGGCCTGCACCGGCGGAGGGGCCGACGATTCAGGTCGGCGGGTTGGAGAGCTACGAGGCGCGCTGCCGCGACTGTCACCAGGTGCCTTCCACTACCGACGACCAGATGCGTTTGATCGACGAGACTTCTCTGCCTTCGAAAGGATGAGGTTTCAGGCTGAACCGGTTGTGCGCGTGGAGTCGTCAGGCGTGGAAGGCATGCAGCGCCGTCGCCTTCACCTGAACCCAGATCTCGCTTCCCGCTTCGAGTGAGAGTTCGTCCGCGGCTGCACGCGTGATCACGGCCACCCAGGGTTGACCATCCCTTTCCAGCCTCACCCGCTCGAGACTGCCCGCCGACCGGATCTCGGTCACTCGGGCCTGGAACCGGTTTCGTGGACTCGCCTCGATCCGGTCTTTCGAGAGGAATAGATCTTCCGGTCGGTATACGACGCGGACCGCGTCTCCCGGTCGGGCCGGTCCGACCGCGGACAGGGTGCTGTTTCCGGTGCGGATGCTCAACAGTCCCTCGTCGGAGTCCTCTACCGGTGCCCGGAAGGAGAGCTCGGCACCCGTGACGGCGGCGATGAAGGGATCCACGGGGTTCTCGAAGAGGTCCTCCGGACGCCCCGACTGGACGACGCGGCCGTCTCGAAGGACGATCACGCGGTCCGCTATGCTGAAGGCGTCGGCCCGATCGTGCGTGGCGATCACCGTGGCATGTCGACGATCCCGCGCGACCCGGTCCAGGTCTTCGATCAGAGCCGTCCGGGCCATCGCGTCGAGATTCGAGGCGGGCTCGTCCAGGCAGAGGATCGACGGGTCGAGAGCCATGGCGCGCGCGATCGCGACCCGCTGAGCCTCCCCACCGGACAGCGAACGGGCGTCCCTCCCCATGAGGTCCGCGATTCCGAGCTGCTCCGCTGCCTTCTCCGCCCGGGCGCGCTTCCGCGCGGCCGGGAGCCGTCGCAGTTGCAGACCGAGCTCCAGGTTCTGTCGCACGGTCCCTGCCCAGAGATGAGGGCGCTGAAAGACGAAGGCGCACTCCCTTCGCAGAAGTTCGCGTGCCTCCCGGCCGGACCTGCCTCGGAAGTAGACCGTGCCGGAGTCGACCGGCTGAAGCATGGTGAGCACCCGGAGCAGCGTGGACTTGCCCGCTCCGTTCGGACCGAGCACGGTCAGAATCTCGCCGCCATGGACTCGTACCCGGTCCACGTCGAGCAGACGCGATCCGCGCACTTCCACGACGAGGTTCTCGCCTTCGAGAATCGCGTCTCCCGGTCCGGTCGGCTTCGAATGCGTCCGCGGCGAGGTCAAGGGCGGTGCGTCAAGCCGCAGCGGGAGCGCGGATTCGACGGACGTGCAGAAGTGTGAGAAGCAGGTTCACCAGGAGAGCGATGCCGAGGAGCACGATCCCGAGCGCAACCGCGACGCCGAAATTGCCGCGACGGGTTTCGAGGACGATCGCGCTCGTCATCACACGGGTTTCACCCATCAGATTGCCGCCCACGATCATGACGGCGCCGACCTCGCTGATCACGGCTCCGAATCCCGCCGCGACGGCGGCTACCAGCGAAGCCCTGGATTCGCGCAGGTGCAGCATCAGAGCCTGAGTCCGACTGGCGCCGAGGCCGCGCGCCTGCATCCGCACATCCGGCGGAACGCTCTCGAGTGCGGCGAGCGTGACGGCGATGATGTAGGGGCCGGCGAGCACCACCTGGGCCAGAACGACGGCCCCGGGAGTGTACAGGAGTTCCAGGGGCCCGAGCGGACCGCGTCGCGAAAGAAGAAGGAACACCAGCAGGCCCACGACCACGGGAGGGAACGCGAGGCCCGTGTTGACGAACGCTACGACCGGAAGACGGGAACGCAGTGGCGAGAATGCCAGACCGATTCCTATCGGAAGACCGATCAGGATGGCGAGCAGGAGTGCAGAGCCCGAGATCGCGAGCGAACGGACGACGATGTCCCAGAGATAGTCGTCTCCCGAGATGAGCAGCCGCCAGGCGCGCTGAAAGGGATTGAGAACGCCGATCGCCACGCTGTCTGCGCCTTCTCCCTCCGGGATCTCGAAGGCCAGGGGTTGAAAGAGCGGCGCGCCGAACCGGTCGACTCCATATGCGGCGATGAGTGAGCGCGCCTCCGTACCCAGCAACCAGCGCCAGAGCCGCGTTGCGCCTGCAGGGTTCGCACCCGCGGTCGTGATCATCACCGAGTAGAGGTTCTCGAGCGAGGCGCCACCGGCGGCCAGGACCTCGAGATCGGCCGCCTCGCCCGAAACGGTCAGCGTGGCGCGGTCGGTCAGCGTATACGCGCGTCTCTCCGACGCCATCACGAGAGTGTTTCCCATGCCCTGTCCCGTCTCGCCGTACCACTCGCCCTCGGGCTCGATGCCCGCGGCTTTCCAGATCTTCCGCTCCCGCTTGTGAGTTCCCGAATCATCGCCTCGCGAAAGAAATGGAGCCTCGGCTGAAGCGATCGCGGCGAATGCAGCCGGCGCAGGGTCGGACTCTCCGCTCTCGCGCAACGCGTCGGCCCGATCCCGCACTCCGGCCGGATCGTCGGAGGGACCGGCCACCACGAAGTCGTTCTGCATGAAGGTGACCCGGCTGCGTCCATGTCCGGCGGCCAGAAACGACTGTTCGGCTTCGGGCGCGTGGACGAGCACGAGATCCACGTCGCCGCGCCGCCCCAGTTCCAGGGCCTGCCCGGTTCCGACGGCGACCACGCGGACTTCGAGGTCCGGATTCTCCGCTTCGAACCGTGCCACCAGCGTGTCGAGCAGTCCGGTATCGTAGAGCGACGTCGTTGAGCCGACGTGCACGACCTGCGTCCTCTCTCCAGGCTCGGAACACGCCACCACGCCGGCTGCCAGCAGGAAGAACGCCACGCGCTGCCATCGCCTCATCTGACCGGTTCCGATCTGCGTGGATCTCCACTTACCCATGTCGGATCCACCGCATGAACTCTGGAAGATTGGGACGCTTGCCCTTCATCAGGATTCCCATCCGATAGATCCGTCCTGCCGCCCTGGCCAGCAGGTAGGTCGTGACCAGCAGCAGAACGACCGCGAGCAGAATTTGCCACAGCGGCACGTGAGACGAGGCGATACGCATCGGCATCAGGATCGGGCTGAAGAAGGGGATCAGCGACATGACGACGACCCAGGTGGCGTCCGGTGTCTGCATCGCCGCAGGGAGCACCAGAATGGGCAGCACGATCGGGATCAATGCCGGAATGAGTACCTGCTGGATATCCTGCTCGCTCGTGACCATGGCGCCGGCCGCCGCGAACACGCCCGAATAAAGCAGGTAGCCGGTGAAGAAGAAGACCATCGACCAGAGAACGAGGTCCCACGGGAACGAAACCCGAGATAGATCCAGGCCCAGTTCGGCGAGCGCGGGGGCCGCGCTCGCGAGACCGAACATCGACGCGATCCCGTTGATGGTGACCCAGATCGCCACCTGGGAAAGGCCGACCGCGCCGATGCCCAGGATCTTTCCCAGCATCATCTCCCAGGGTCGAAGCGACGAGACGAGGATCTCCACGATATCAGAGGTCTTCTCCTCGAGGACCCCGCGGGCGATCATCTGCCCGTACACGATGAACATCACGTAAAGGGCCATCGCGAACACGAAGCCGAGCGCCTGTCGGAGGCCAGCGGGACCATCTTCCACCCGGAGGGGCTCGACCTCTACCGAGGTGGGGCGCAGCACCTCCTCGATCGCCTCGCCCGTCACTCCGGCCCGCTCAAGCCGCTCCGTCGTCACGACTTCGCGCAGTGCCCTCGAGACGCTTCGTTGAAGCAGGGGGCCCGTTTCCCGGTCTTCCACCAACGTGGCCTCCCCAGTGTTCAACAGCTCGCGGGGAAGATACAGCCAGGCCGCGGCTCTCTCCCCTTCACCCGTCGCGTCCTCTTCGAGAATCCGGCTTCGTAGCGAATCGAGGTCCGCGACCTCCGAACCCCCCGCTCCGGCGCGTACCGGGAGCCGGCGCGCCGGCACCTCGTCCTCCTCGAGCAGCGGAATCAGCCGGTCCGAGAGCCGCTCCTGAGTCTCGTCTACGATCAGCAGAGGCTTCGGTTCGGAGGTGGACCGGTCTACGAGTATAGCGGGCAGGACCATCGCTCCCACGAAGAGGAGCGGAATCACGAGAGTCGAGAAGAGGAACCACCGGCTGCGCACGCGTGCGAGGAACTCTCGCCGGGCCACGGTGAGCACTCGGCGGTTCAGGGGACTCGAATCGCTCATGCCCTACCTCCATCGCCGTTCGCACGCCGCCTTCGGCCGGCTCGTTCCAGAAAGATCTCGCGCAGCGAAGGCTCGGTGAGCTCGAAACGATCGATCGCGACGCCCGTCTCCACGGCACGCCGAAGAATCGCCTGGGGATCGGCTCCGGCCTCGAGCCCGATCTCGACCCACTGGCCATGATCCGTGGCACTGGCTACCGCCGGGTGATTCAGAAACTCACGGCTTCCGCGGTAGGCGATCACCAGATGTTCCAGGCCCGACTCACGCTTTACATCGCGAATCGGTCCATCGAGTACCTTTCTCGCGCCCGCGATCATGCAGACCCGCTCGCAGATCTTTTCGGCATCCTCGATCATGTGCGTCGAGAAGAGGACCGTCGCCCCGTCCCGCTGCCGCTCCAGAACTACCTCGCGAAGGAGGTCTACGTTCAGCGGATCGAGGCCGCTGAAAGGTTCGTCCAGTATCAGGAGTTCCGGCCTGTGGATCACGGTGGCGATGAACTGGACCTTCTGCTGCATTCCCTTCGAGAGCGCCTCGACCCGATCAGCGGCTCGATCGCCGAGGCCGAGTCGGTCCAGCCACCCGAGGGCTTCGGACAGCGCTTCACCGTGACGCATACCCTTGAGTTCGCCGAAAAAAGCGAGTTGCTCGGCGACGCGCATCCTCTGATACATGCCGCGTTCCTCCGGCAGGTATCCGATCCGGGCTCGTGCCTCGTGCGTGACCGGGCCGCCGAAGACCTCCACGGTTCCCGCGTCCGGACCGACGATGTCCAGAATGATTCGAATCGTGGTCGTCTTTCCTGCACCATTGGGGCCGAGGAGCCCGCAGATCGAACCGCGCGGAAGTTCGAACGACAGGTCCTCGACGGCCCGGGTGGCGCCGAAGCTCTTGTCGATACCTTCGAGTCGAATCACCGGACCTTCCAAGCCGGGCCCCCGTTTCGAATGTGCGTAGACGCCAACGAGGCATCTTCTTACCGGGGCCGACACCGGGCAAGCACGCGCTCCGAGGTTCGCTCGCAGCCGGCCTCGAAGGCCTGTTGCCGGTCTCCGCTTCCCGAGACGGCCAACGATATGATATATTGATTACTTACGTGCGATTCACCTGCGCCGGAGCCCGGTCGCTGGTACCGCGGCTCTCCGGTCTGCCCAGGATCACCCCCGGAGGGAGCGAGCATGGCCATCTACCGCGTCATGTACTATTCGACCGTCACCGTCGGAAGCGGCGGGCGAATTACGATTCCCCAGGAAATGCGCGACGACCTCCAGCTGGAGGACGGAGACACACTTACCGCGCGGCTCGAAAGCAGCGAGACAGGCCAGAAGCAACTGACGATCTGGAAGCAGAAGGAGGGCTGACGCGCCAGGGCGATCAGCTCGAACGCTCTCCGAAATTGATGGCCATGGCACCGTAGACCAGGTCGACGTGGCCACAGTGCCGGAATCCGAGACGCTGCATCAGGTCCGTCACCCCGCGCTGGGCGGGATAGGTACGCAGCGACTCGGGGATGTAACGATAGGACTCGACGTTCCGGTGCAGGACCCATCCGGCCGCGGACGTGGACAGTTCCAGGTATCGCAGATAGATCCGGTCCAGCCATTCCGGTTCGACCCTGCCGAAGTCGAGAGCCACCATCTTTCCGCCGGGTCGAAGCACGCGGCGGATCTCCGAGATTCCACGCGCCAGACCCGCGAAGTTGCGCAGTCCGTAGCCTACCAGCACCCGGTCCACGGTTCGATCGGCGAAAGGCAGGGACAATGCGTCACAGGCGATCCAGTCCACGGCCTGGGCCCCCTCGCGCCGCTTTCCAGCTTTCATCATCTCGACGGACAGGTCGGCAGCCACGATCCGCTCCGCCCGCCCTTGCTTCGCCGCGAGCAGCGCGAAATCCCCGGTCCCGGCGGCGACGTCCAGGAGCACGTGTCCGGCCCGGATGTCTGCGATCTGCAAGGCCATCGCCTTCCACCGCCGGTGCAATCCGGCCGACATCAGGTCGTTGGTGACGTCGTAGCGGCCGGCGATTCCCCCGAACAGGTTGCGCACATACCGCCGTTTGTCGGCGGGATCCGCGATACGATCCTGGATTCGGCCCCCGAGGCCTCTCTCTTGCACAGATTTCATCATTCGAAGTGTCCCGTGGCGGCCCACCGGTGTCAATGACCTCGTTTTCGGGTGAATTGTGACCGGATCCGGCTTCGGGTCGTCGTGTAATCAGGAGAGGCACGTGAAGGGCGATCGGGCGATCGTCCTGGAACCGGCCGGCAGGCGGCCGAAACCGGCCGGGTACGGGCAGGGCCCAAGGGAGGTACGAAGATGATCACTCGTTCTCGCGCAGCCGCAGCTGCGTTCTTGCTCGGTGCCGTGGTGCTGGCCGGGTGCAGCAACAAGAATGTGAGCCGTATCGAGCCCGACACGGTGACCGATCTGTCGGGGAGATGGAACGATACCGACTCCCGTCTCGTGGCGAACGCCTTGATCCAGCAGAGCCTGACCGATCCCTGGCTCTCCCGCTATGCGACCGGTCACGCAGGTGAGACACCGGCCGTCATCGTCGGGAGCTTCCGGAATCGTTCCTCCGAGCACATCCCGGTCAACACCTTCGTGAACGACCTCGAGAATGCCTATATCAACTCGGGAGCGGTGACGGTGGTCGCGAGCGATGCGGACCGGGATCAGATCCGTGCCGAGCGGGAGGACCAGCAGGAGTTTGCCCGGGCGGACACCCGCGCGCGGCTGGGCCAGGAGCTCGGCGCGAACTACGTGCTGCAGGGTGAGCTAAGCTCCATCGAGGACGAGGAGACCACGACCCGCTTCGGCGCGTCGCGGAATGAGAAGATCGTCTTCTACCAGGTGGATGCGCGGCTTGTGGACCTCGAGAGCAACGCCGTCGTCTGGTCGGGGCAGCACAAGATCAAGAAATACATCGAGCGCAAGCCGTTCGGGCTCTGAGCCGGGAGGGAGAGGAACAATGAACAGATATCTGATGCTCGGATCGCTGCTCGCACTCGTGGCCTGCGTGCCGAAGAAGGTCGACGAACAGCCGATCATGCAGAACAACGACCGGGTGCCCGATGCCTCCGCCACTGTCGCGGCGGCCTCGGCCCAGGCCGAAAGAGATCGCGCCGCCGCTGCCGCTGCGAGGGACGACATTCAGGCTCGTGCGCTGGCGGGTTGCGCTCCCGCGATCTGCGATGCCGTGGTGCGAGGAGAGCTCGCGATCGGGATGAACGAGGTTCAGGTTCTCGCCGCCACCCGAACTACCGAGGACGCATGGGCGATCCGCCAGGCGGGCCCATCCACGGTCATGGCTCCCGGTGATGAACGCGTCGTTCCCGCCGATTTCGTCGGCAACGTCGCCATGGTCCAGCTCGCCGACAACAGGGTGAGCCGGTACGCGTACACGGAGGCGCAGGGGGTCCGGATGGTGGACGATCCGGCCGATGCGACCACCGAGGGCCGCGCGTCGGCCCTGGCCGAACAGCTCGAGCGGGAGGGCGATGAGTTCGCCGCGCGCGGAGATCTCGATGCGGCGCTCGACCGATACGACCGGGTGAGCGTGCTGGTTCCGACCGATCCGATGATCGACTATAAGATCGCCGCGGTGCTCGACAAGGCTCTGCGGCCGTATGAGGCGCTGATCCAGTATCAGCTGTTCCTGCATCGCCTGAACCTCGAGACGATCGAGGCCGAAGGGGCCGCCGCGGCGCAGCTCGCCGAGGCGATCGCCCTGGCGCAGCAGCGGATCGTGATCCTGGAGCGCCAGACTCGCTGAACCGTCATGGCTTTCCGGGGGCCAGCCCTCGCGGTGTGCGCGTGCCTGTCCCTCGTCGGCTGCGTATTCGGACCGGGACGCACAGGTCCGGAGGGTCTGTCGGGGTACGACACCGACCTGCGAACGCTCGCGCGGCAGCAGGATTTCGAGCGCGCATTGGAACTCACGGAGGAGGGAGCCGGCGGCGGTGCCGGCGACGATCTCCTTCGCGAGCTGCACCGGGCCGCACTGCTTCACTACGATGGGCAGTACGAGGCCAGCAACCGGCTGCTGCAGGAAGCCGAGCTCGAAATCGAGGATCGTTTCACGAAAAGCGTCTCTCGCGCCGCTCTCTCCGTTCTTACCAATGATCGGGTGCTGGCCTACAGTCCGCCGTCCTTCGAGCGGATCATGCTCCACTACTACGGGGCGCTGAACTACCTGGCCCTCGGAGACCCCGCCGAGGCGGCCGTGGAAGCTCGGCGATTGAGTGCGCGGCTCGCGCGGCAGGCGGAGAACCAGGGGGATGCGAGGGACCAGCGATTCCGCCGGACCATGCACTACTTCGCGGGCGCGGTGTTCGAGGCGGCGGAAGAGTGGAACGCGGCCGAAGTCGCGTACCGGAATGCCTGGGAGGGTTGGGACAGAAGCCCCGGCCGCCCGGAGCCTGAAATGGACCGCGGCCGCGATCCGGTTCCCGACACTGCTCTCGAGTCAGACTCGATACCTGCTCTCGACGTTCCGATCGACCCGGGCACTCTTCTGCGATTGGACCCGGGCGGCACGCGGGACTCGAGTCTGGCTCGCGGGCTCGCTGCTCTGACCCCTGCTCTGATTGCCCGCGATGGAGGCCCGCCGCCGGACTCGGGCGAGGTGATCCTGCTGCTTGAATCGGGCTTCGTGGCGCACCGGGTCGAGCGGGCGCTGGCCGTGCCGATCTACAGCAGCGACGTGAGTGACCTGAAAACGGGCGAAGATGCAAGCCGCTACAATGCGGGGCTGTGCGTCGCCGCCCGTGCGCTCGGCTCACAGGCCGCGGTCGACGTGGACGACTGCGCCCGCCCGACGGGCAAATCTCTGTTCATCGTGACCGTCGCCTGGCCGGAGATGCGCCGCAGCGCCGAGTCGGTTCGCGGCGCCCGGCTCGCTGCCTACTCGGGAAGGCCGGATCTCTTGCTGGACTCCGATCTGCTGGCCTCCAGCGGGACCGGAGCGTTGCTCGACACGGGAGCCGACGGCCGGCCGAGGCGGTGGAGCGACTCCCTGTCCGTACCCACGCAGTTGACCATCGATATCTCTTCCGTGGCAACCGCCGAGTTCGACGCCAGAATCGGTGGAATCGTCGCGAAGGCGATCGTTCGGGGAGCGACGAAGTATGCTGTCGTGCAGGCGGTGAAGAAGGAGGCCAAGGAAGAGAACAAGACGCTGGGCGACATCGTGGGCGTGCTCGGAAACGTGGCTGCGGTGGCCTCAGAAAGGGCCGATACGCGCTCCTGGCACCTTCTGCCCGGTGCGATCCGGGTGGCCCGCATTTCACTGCCCGCCGGAACTCATGAGATTTCCGTCGAGCTGGAGCCCTACCGCAACGCGAAGCCGAATCGGGTCGACCTCGGAGAGGTGTCGGTGAGGCCCGGATCGGTCACGCTCCTTCCGCTGCGCTCCTGGCCCTGAGAACGAAGCGAGCTCGCTCGACGGACCTGCAACCCCGGTATTCGAATCCGCCGTTCGTGGCGACTCACCGGACTGCGAGTTAGCTTAGGCCGCCTTCCGAATCCGGCGCCCCGACCTGTGTGTTGCGGGGCGGTGGATCGAACTCGAGACCGACACGAATCAGAACGACGGGTGAGATGAAGGGCATTGAGCGACAGCGGGTAGGTCTGCTGCCCGTCTGGGGCTGGGCGTTGCTGGCTTCCATTCTCGTATGGCTGCTGTATGCGTTCACGCTCGGACCGACGACGGCGTTCTGGGACACGTCGGAGTACATCACCACCGCCTGGATTCTAGGTCTCCCGCATCCGCCCGGTAATCCCCTGTTCGTCCTGACCGGACGCGTCTGGCTGATCCTGACCTCCTGGACCGGGCTCGAAGTCGCGACCCGGATCAATCTGCTCAGCGCCACCGTGTCAGCGGCTTCCGCCGGATTCTGGTTTCTCGCGATCATGCGGATCTGGGCGCATTTCACGGAGAACCGGAGCGTCGCGCTGGCGGCCGGCTTCGTGTCGGTACTGGTCGGAGCCACGGCCTATACGGTCTGGGCACAATCGAACGTGAACGAGAAGGTCTACACGGTGTCGTTGCTTTTCGTGGCGGTGATCTCCTACCTCGCGATGCTCTGGGAGGATCACAGCGACACCTGGCGCGGCGACCGGATCTTCGTGCTCGTTCTCTTTCTGCTGGGCATCGGCTGGGCCAACCACCAGATGTCGGTCCTTCCGATCCTGGCGCTCCTCGCCTTCATGCTCTGGCATCGGTGGAAGACCCTGCTGCGTCCCGCCCTGATCGCCACGGGTGTACTGTTCCTGCTGGCCGGCTACACGGTCCAGCTCCTCTTCGTGCCGATCCGTTCGGCGCAGAATCCGATTATCGACGAGGCGGACCCCGAGTGCCCGAGCCTGGTGCAGGCCGTGACCCCGGATCTCGGAGCGACTCTCGCCGCGAAGACCCCGGTGCCGACCTGCGACGCCCTTTCCGCGTCGATCCGTCGTGAGCAGTACCTGCCGCCCCCTCTCTCCGAGCGGCAGGCGCCGTTCGGGGCGCAGTTCGCGAATTGGGTGCAGTATTTCGACTGGCAGTGGGCTCGCACGATGATGCCGCCCGTCCGGCATGTCGTGACCTTCCTGTTCCTCGGGCTCGGCCTCGTGGGACTGTGGAAGCACGCTCGCGGCGACTTCGACAGCTTCGTCTACTTCTTCACGCTGCTGATATCGGCCTCGGTCATTCTCATCTATTACCTGAACTTCAAGTACGGGTACACGCAGGCGCCCGATCTGCCGATCGAGCGGCACGAAGTTCGGGAACGCGACTACTTCTTCATACTCAGCTTCTACCTCTGGGGGCTGTATGCCGGGATGGGGATCGTCACGGCCTGGCAGGCTCTGGGGAGCCGACTCTCGATCGGCCGGGAGGGGGATGCGGCGGCGAAGGAGCACGCGGGACTCCGGACCGCTTCGCCGCTGCTGGGCATTGCCCTGATCCCGCTCTTCCTCAATTTCCAGCTCGCGGATCGTCGGGGTGACTACTCGGCCCGGGACTGGGCCTACAATCTGCTCCAGTCGGTGGAGCCGTACGCGATCCTGTTCACCAACGGCGACAACGATACCTTCCCGCTCTGGTACCTGCAGGAAGTGGAGGGCATCCGGAGGGATGTCACAGTCATCGTGCATTCCTACCTCGGAACCAAGTGGTATCCGAAGCAATTGCGCGAACTGACACGTCCCTGTGGGCCCGACGAGGATCCGCTGGAGGACCCGACCACCATCTTATGCCAGCGGCCCTTCGACAGAGACGCCGCGCTCGAGCTGTACGCCGGGATGGAGGCTGCGCCACCGACCCGGTCGATCCATTCGTTGAGCAATGAAGAGGTGGACCAGCTTCCCCTCTACGAAGTCGCTCCCGCCGGGTTCGAAGTGCGCATGTCTCCTTCGATCGTGCTCTCCTATCCCGATGACAGGGCGTTCACTCACCCTGACCTCCTGGTGCTCCGGATCATCCGGGAGTCTCTGGGCGACCGACCGATCTACTTCGCCGCCACGGCGCCGCCGGTCTATCAGGTATGGGAACTGGAAGAGCACATGGTCCGCCAGGGGCTGGCGCACAAGCTGGTCGAGGAGCCGCTCGAGGAGACCGTGGACCGCGTGAAGCTCGACCCTCAATTCGGCGTCCGCTGGATCGACCTGGATCGAACGCACCAACTGCTCTGGAACATCTTCCAGCTGGACTACCTGCTCGATTGGGACCTGTGGCCCGAGCCATCCACGAGGGCCAGCATCCCGGCGCAGTATTACATCGCGCACGTGGCCCTCTCCGAGGCCCATCGGCTCCGGGAGGAGCCGGAGGAGGCCATGCGGGCCCTGGAGCGCGGAACGAAGCTCTATGAACTGGCGGCACGCGCCGTCCCCTGATCCTCCTGGGGCTCGTTCCCCGGACGGCAGCGTCCGCAGACGCGGAATCGGGCCCGTCAGTCTTCCGGCGAAGTGAGGCGGGTCTCGTAGTTTCCTTCCGCTTTGATCTGGATCGGCGGTGCTCCGCCTCCGCTCGAAATCTCGACCCGGACGCGGCTCGATCCGTGACTGTCCCGAAATAGACCCTGACCGATGTCGAATTGCACTGTCTGAGAAGAGGAGCCGCGAACGCTCACGGCGGGCGACGGACCCTCCCCCGCGTCGGTCCACCGAGTCGCGACATCGATCCTCGCGATCGTATTCTCCGACGCGCGGTCGATGGAGGATAGAGTCGCGGTCCGGACCTCCACGGCCTCCGCATCTGCCTGCAGGCCGAGCAATGTGGAGAGTGGGACCCTCGCCGTGTCGGTCCAGCTGTCGCCCACCCTGACCGGACCCGGTGCAAGCGCCGGAAAGCCGAGCTCCCGCAGCCAGACCTCCACCTGGTCGCGCAGCGATTTTCCGACGGGTCCGCTCGTTCCGTCGACTTCGATCCGGTAGATCCGCCCGGCCGGAGTCGACGTCGATCGGAATCGCAAACCCACGAGCCGCGACAGGTCCGGTAGCTGATCCGGTAGAGGATCGACGTCGAAACGGAAGTCGCGGATCTCGGAGGCGGTGACGACGGAGTCCGATCCGCGGTCTTCGACCGTCTGGTCCAGTCGGAGGAAGGTCCGGGTAGTGACCTCGCCTCCCATCCCGTCGGGCAGCCCGAGGCGCTGGCGCTTCTCGTGGATGTACGAGAGGGTCCGGCCCGAATCCCCGCCGAGCTCGAGGCGGAAGGGTCCCGTATCCTGGGCCGCCAGCCCGACCGGACCGAAATCCGGGACGATCAGAGCGACGGCGCCCACCAGAAGACGGAGCCGCCGATTCCGGACACCCGCTCGTTCGCTAATCACCGCAGCAGCGTAGCGAATGGGGGGAATTCCCGACAGCAGACCGTCCGGCGCTGTCCGACTTTGGGCCAAAATGACGATGACGGATACGGGCCGTTCGCAGGTACCGACAGAGTACCGTCCCCCGCCCGCCGTTGATCCGAGCTGTCGGTTCTCTACTCCATCCCGCTGTATCACAAAGAGTTCTGCGAGGGTGATCGTGCCGTGAAAGCCCGACTGATGTTGGACGGGACCTTCGTACTTCGGCTACGGCCCGGCGGTTCGGGACTTGCCTTTCTTCCAGTCCCGTGAACCGGGCCCGCCTCTCCGGGTGAGATGTGTCCGTCGGACCGTAAGGCGGCGGAACGACCGGCAGGAGGGCACTGAGAGTGTCGGTGACAGTCATGGTGAATAGACAACCTGGATCGATAGGCAGGCCGGAAGCCCGGCCTCCGGGCGCCGGTCCCCCCTCCGGCGCCCATCCGCACTCCATCCGCCCCGCTTCTCCTGTCGCGGAGAAAGCGCCTCCGATGCAGCCTCCCGCGGAAAGCGCGGCGGAGCAGTATCGCGCCATATCGGAAGTGACAGCGGACTGGGCGTACGCGCTTCACATTACGCCCGATGGACGGGCGGTCACCGACTGGATGACTCCCCACGTTCAGCAGGTGACCGGGTTCTCGCCGATGGAACTGGGCTCGGTGGATGGATGGCTGCGCATGGTGCACAAGGATGACCGGGAGCTGATGCGATCGCATCTGGGCACGCTGCAGGCCGGACGTTCGGACACGGTGGAGTACAGGGTCGTAACGGCGTCCGGTGAAACACGCTGGGTGCGAGACTACGCGCGGCCTCTCAATCACCCCGTGCACGGAGCGGTGGCGGTGGTCGGAGGGGTCCGGGACATCACCGCGCGGCGTCAGGCGGAGATGGATCGAGCCCGGCTTCTCTACGAGCTCGAGTTGTCGCAGGAGCGGCTGGAGGCGCTGACGAACTCGATGACACAGACTCTGCGTTCCTGTGTCGCGCAGGTGCTCGACTCGGTGGCCGTCCTCGAGAGCGCGTCCGGGGGCGAGGGGTCCGACACGCTACGGGTCGAGGAGCACGTTGTGCGCCTGAAGCGTGTCACGGCGGTGGTCGAAGAGATCATCCGTCGCATCGACGGGTTCTCGGAGGAGGACCCGCGCCAGGTCTGAGGTCGCCGCATCTGGTGCGACCGAATCGCATTCAGGTCAGCCGCCAGTGATCGCGATCCGCTCCTGGAGGCTGGATACCGAGAGTTTCCGGCTGCGCAGCGCGATGATCGCATCGGCCGCGGCCGATGCCGCCGAGAGCGTAGTCGTGTAGGGGACCCCTCGCGAGATCGCCGCCTGACGGATCATGTAGTCGTCAATCTGCGCGTCCTTCCCCAGAGGTGTGTTCACGAGCAGTTGAATTTCGCCCGACAGCAGACGGTCGAGGATATGGGGGCGGCCCTCGTGAACCTTGAACACCGTTTCGCAGGGAACGCCCCTTCGACGCAGATACTCGGCGGTGCCCGCCGTGGCCGCGATCTCGAAGCCGAGCTCGTGCATGCGCCGGATGATCGGGGTGACGGCCGGCTTGTCCCGGTCGTGCACGGTCACCACGACGGTGCCCGAAAGCGGCAGCGAACCGTCGGCCGCGATCTGCGCCTTGGCAAAGGCCAGCCCGAAACTGTCGGCGAATCCCATCACCTCACCCGTCGATCGCATCTCCGGCCCGAGCAGCGGATCGGCGTCCGGGAACTTGTTGAACGGAAACACCGCCTCCTTCACCGCGACGTTGAGGAGCGGAAGCTCGTCTGGCAGGTTCATGTCGTCGAGCTTCTCGCCGAGCAGCACGCGCGCCGCGACCCGCGCCAGCGGCACTCCGGTCGCCTTGCTGACGAAGGGCACCGTTCGGCTGGCACGCGGATTCACTTCGATCACGTAGACCCTGCCGTCGTGCACCGCGTACTGCACGTTCATCAGGCCGACCACCCCCAACGCTTCGGCGAAGTCGCGGGTATGACGCCGCATCTCCGAGATGTGATCGTCCTGTAGCAGGTACGGCGGGAGCACGCAGGCCGAGTCACCGGAATGGATGCCGGCTTCCTCGATGTGCTGCATCACACCTCCGATCAGCACCCGCCCTCCATCGCAGACCGCGTCCACGTCGGCCTCGAACGCGTCCTCCAGGAACCGGTCGATCAGCACGGGGTGCTCGGGGGAAGCCCGGGTAGCCCGAGTGAAATACTCGCGCAGCGTCTCCTCGTCGTAGACGATCTCCATCGCACGGCCGCCGAGAACGTAGCTCGGGCGCACGAGCACGGGATACCCGATCCGGTGTGCGATGGTGAGCGCCTCGCCGAGACTGGTGGCGGTGCCGGCCTCCGGCGTGACGATTCCGAGCTTCTCGGTGAGCGCTTCGAACTTCCGCCGGTCCTCCGCGTCGTCGATCGCTTCGACGCTCGTACCGAGGATCGGTACGCCGAGGTCCTGAAGACGTCGAGCCAGCCGAAGCGGCGTCTGGCCCCCCATCTGCACCACCACGCCCTCCGGCATCTCGTGCTCGACGATCTCCAGCACGTCTTCGAGGGTAAGCGGCTCGAAATAGAGCTTGTCGGAGATATCGAAGTCGGTCGAGACGGTCTCCGGGTTGGAATTGACCATGATCGTCTCGACGCCTGCCTCGCGCATCGCGATCGCCGTGGAAACGCAGCAGTAGTCGAACTCCACGCCCTGGCCGATCCGATTCGGACCGCTGCCCAGGATCACCACCTTGCGACGGTCCGAAGACGACGACTCGTTCTCCGACTCGTAGGTGGAGTACAGGTATGGCGTCGCCGCGGGGAACTCTCCCGCGCATGTGTCCACCGTCTTCCAGACGGGCCGGATTCCGAGCTCGTGTCGGAGGCTTCGGATCTCGGCTTCCGGCACCCCGCGGATCTCCGCAAGCTCGGCATCGCCAAAGCCCATGCGCTTCGCTGCCCGGAGAAGCTGGGCGTCGACCTGATCGGAGTGCGCGAAAACAGTTGCGGATGCAACGATGTCGGCGAGCTGATCGAGGAACCAGGGGTCGATTCCTGTCAGCTCCGAGATCTCCTCCGACGAAATTCCCGCATCGAGGGCCCGGCGGATCTGGAACGGGCGCTCCGGCGTCGGCGTTCGGAGGGCGGTGCGCAGGGCTTCGGGCGTGGTGTCCCGGAGACGATCGTCGGCCGGGTCGTCGGCGGGCAGCCACCCCGCCCGGTCGTTCTCGAGCGCCCGGAACCCCTTCAGCCACGCCTGCTGAAAGGTCCGACCGATCGCCATCACCTCGCCCACCGCCTTCATCTGCACCCCGAGGGTCGCGTCCGCCTTCGGAAACTTCTCGAACGTAAAGCGGGGCAGCTTTACTACCACGTAGTCAAGTACGGGCTCGAAGGACGAGGGGGTGACTCTCGTGATCTCATTCTCGATCTCGTCGAGTCGATAGCCGACCGCGAGCTTGGCCCCGATCCGCGCGATCGGGAAGCCCGTGGCCTTGGAGGCCAGGGCGGAGGAGCGGGACACCCGCGGGTTCATTTCGATGACGAGGAGCTCTCCGTCCTCGGGGCTCAGGGCGAACTGGATGTTACAGCCGCCCGCCTCTACCCCGATCTCGCGGATGATCCGGATCGCGGCGTCCCGCATCTCCTGGTACTCCACATCGGAAAGCGTCATGGCCGGGGCGACGGTGATCGAGTCGCCGGTATGCACGCCCATCGGATCGACGTTTTCGATCGAACATACGATCACGACGTTGTCGGCTCCGTCGCGCATGACCTCGAGCTCGAATTCCTTCCAACCGATCACGCTGCGGTCGATCAGGACTTCGGTGATCGGGGACAGGTCGAGGCCTCGCTGGACCTTGGCCTTGAATTCCTCCCGGTTCCAGGCAATGCCGCCGCCCGTACCGCCCAGTGTGAACGAGGGCCGGATGATCGAGGGGAATCCCGTGTCCTCGGCGATCGCGAGCGCCTCCTCGACGCTGCGCGCGAAGCCACCATGGGGGACGGCGAGCCCGATCCGTTCCATCGCCTCCGCGAACTCCTCGCGATCTTCGGCCATGCGGATCGCACGGGTATCGGCCCCGATCAGCTCGACGCCGTACTTCTCCAGCGTGCCGTCTTCGTGGAGCTCGAGAGCGACGTTGAGAGCCGTCTGCCCGCCCATGGTCGGGAGCAGAGCATCCGGCCGTTCCTTTTCGATGACCCTCGCGACCCACTCGGCCGTGATCGGCTCGACGTAAGTGGCGTCCGCCAGGTCCGGGTCCGTCATGATCGTGGCGGGATTCGAGTTCACCAGGATCACCCGGTATCCCTCCTCGCGGAGGGCGCGCACGGCCTGCGTACCCGAATAGTCGAATTCGCAGGCCTGGCCGATGATGATCGGACCGGATCCGATCAGGAGAATCGAGGAGATGTCTTTGCGCTTGGGCATCCGCGGACAATACCGTGCCGAAGCGGGGAGTCAAGCGAATCCGGCCTCCTCGGTCGGACTGGACAGCCGCACACCGCTCGCATCCCCGCCCTCGGCCCCGTGGGTCGAGGATGGATGACAGTGCAACGAGCTGCCAGCCCTCCGAGAAGATCTTCGCAACTGACGAGAAGGAAGTCTCCAACCGTGAGAGCGTAAAGCGCTCGCGAATCCCGCCATCGTCGAGAGGCAGCACGGCAGACGAATGGGAGCCCCTATGGCATGGGACTCCCCGGCTGACCGGCATTCGATAGGGTCCATCGCGGTGACATGCCGTTGCCTACCAGCCGACCATCATCTCCTTCACGGCGTAGGATGGCCGGATGTCCACCGGCACCACGCCGTCCAACCGCTCGATCGCGGCTGCCATCTCGGGCGACATCTTCCCGTATCGCTCGAGAAATGCGGCGGCTCCTTCCCGATCTCCGGTCGCCTGAAGCAGCAGGTACTGGCCCGCGAGCTCCGAGATCGCCTCGGGCATGGCCTCGAGATCGGCGGCGAACTTCCCAGTCGTTTCGTCGTAGGTGATCGCGTCCGCGCCACGCAGATAATTGAATTGGGTCAGGCAACCGAGCCCGTGCGCCTCGGTTGCCCCGAAACGAACGCAACGGAACATGTCCGCCACGTGATCGATCAGAACTTCCTCGTAGAAATCCCGCTCGTAGTCGCCACGCTTCAACAGGACTCCGAGGCTGTGGGTACCGACCGCGTCCGCTTTCGCCTCCTCGAGCGCCGAGTAATGCTCCTGCAGGGCTTTGTTGACGGTCAGATCGGGCTTCCCGGTCACGTAGTCCGGACCCAGGCCGTGCGCCAGCTCGTGGACGAGCACCCGCGTGAAATACGGTTCGAAGCCGATCCGATTCGCCTGCTCGGGCACCAGGACCTGCGCGGCGATCGGCTTGAGATTCGTGTCGAACTTGGCCCGGATCACGTTGCGCAGCATGACCTTCTTCGATCCCTCGGTCTCCCGCACGCGAGGATCGTTCGGAAGATTGAAGGCGATCGTCTGCACGCCCGGTCTCGTCTCGCCCGCCCCGTATACCAGGTCGATCACAGAGATCGGCGAAGTGAAGTCGCGGTCCAGGTATTTGTGTTCGTCCGGGATCGGCAGCGCGCGCTCGAGGTCCGGGAGCCTCGACGCGAGGCTGGCCAGCTGTGCACTCGCTTCGGGGTCTCTGAAGCCGATGAACGACTCGAAGGACGCCTTGTAGCCGAACAGCTTGTCCTCGTATACCTCGTAGGGTCCGATCGTAGGGTCGACGAGATTGTCTTCCAGCCGCATCCAGGCGATCTCGCTGTCGAAGTAGTCGTCGGTGAGGAACGCCTCGGCGCGCAGCCTGAGAAATCGCTCGAGGGAGGGGTTGTCCGCGTGCTCCGCCGCGTCGCGAAGCGCCGCTGCCGCCGCCTCGAGTCGATCCACATAGGCCTGCGAGTACGGAACCGCCCTCAGCCCCCCGTTGTCGCGCTCGATCACCGTGTAGTACGAGGTGAACGCTCCGGCGTCGGCCCGATTCAGGCCGATCCATTCCTCGAACTCCTCCTTCGTCATGTCCTCGGGGTAGGATCCTGCGCCGGCCGGCTTCGGGCCGACACCGGGGACGAACGGCCGGTCCGAATCGATCCGGTCCCACGGGCCATACATCAGCTCGTAGTAGTCGCGGATCGCCGCGGCCTCCGGTGTGTCATCGGTCGGAAGAAAGACGGCAGGATCGGCGTTCCCGCGCCACACCTGCAAGCGGTAAATCGCATCCAGTTGATCGGAGGCCTCGACGAGCCTGCGCATGACCCGCTTCTGCCGGTCGTCGAGGAGCGAGTCGTCGAAGTCCAGGGTCACCGGCGCGAACTGTTCCACACGATCGGCGATCGTGCGCCCGGATTCATCCATTACGTCCGGTGCCTCTGCTGCACAGGCGGCTACCAGCGCGAGACCGGCGATCCACGCCATCGTCGCACGAATCTTCATGCGTCACCTCCCTGCTTGTCCCGCTCCTTGCGCACCGCCGTTGCCACGAACAGGGCGAATCCGCCCCATACGAAGAGCAGCACCAGGACCATCGTTACGATTCCCTTCGTCGTCATCGGTCCTCCGACCTGTGCATTCGATCCGTTCAAGCGAACGCTTCAACCACTACGAGCCACGGTAGCCGAGCCGAGAGGCAGGTGCCACCGGTGGTCTCCCGGGCACCGGATTCGATATCGTCGATGTATTATACTGCGGAATAACCCTTAGGAGGTGCGGTTCCGGGGGGAGTGCCACGCAAGCAGGAGAAGATCGATGCGTCGTTTCGAAATCGAACGATCGTTGCCCCGTCTGCTCCCACTGTTTCTGATGGTGGTCACGCTCCCCAGTCTGACTGCCTGCGCCACGAAGGCTCCGACAACGTCCACCGCACAAGCCGCGTTCGGTACGGCCGAGCTTCCGTCCCGCCGCGTTCGGATCGGGGCGGACAATACCGGTGCCCGGATCATGGCCCGAGTCGAAATTGCCGCCGACAGCATCATCGAGGCGACATCCGACCCTGATGTGCGCCGCAACGCCCTGGCATGGAAGGCGAATGCAGTCCCCGCAGTCCAGACCGCCACACATCACCCCGATCCCCTTGTCGCTTTCGTGGATGGCTGGGTGCTCACTGTCATGATGGAGGACTACTTCGAGACAGGTCGCGGACGCGACCTGTTCGGGCCGCAGCAGTCCGTAGCCACGACCTCGATGCGAAATCTCATCGAAGGCATCGAGGCAGATACCCGCCGCGTGCTCGAGGAGGCCGGGAGCGACGACTACCAGCGGTTCTACGACTTCGTGCACGACTGGGCCGAGCGCTATCCGATCGACAACGATCTCTACCTCCACCGGACCGTGTCCACCCACGCCGCGGACGCGCTGGGACAACAGGACATCGGCGGGCTCCAGTCCCTTGGCACGATGGAGGAGATGGCGCTGGATGCGCAGACCATGGCCCGCGCCTATCTCGCCTACACCTTCAAGACGGTGCTCTGGCAGACCGAGCTGATGATCGAGTCGATGATGGACACCACCCTGATCACTCCCCTGCTGGACTCGGTCGACCGGATGGCAGTGACGTCCACCGCGACCCGGCTGCTGGAGAGCACCCCCGACATGATCGCCAGCGAGCGAGCGCTGATCCTGGCGGAGACCGAGCGCATGCTGGACGAATCGCTGGACCGGACTTTCGAGATGGTGGCGGGCGAGCGGGCCAACATCATGGCGGAAGTCGAGGCAATGATCGCGCGCGAGCGGGAGTTGATCTTCGAAGAGCTTCGGGCGGTGACCCCGGAGCTGATGGTGCAGGTCGAGGACACCGCGATCTCCGTAGTCGACCACGTGCTGCTGCGGCTCGCGATCGGGATCGGAATCCTCGTCGTCGTGCTCGGCCTCGGCTGGCTGATCTTCCGGCCGCGGAGCCGCGCGGCCTGACCCGGGCCCGGAAACGGGGACCCGGGGGAGAGTCCCGAGAACGTTACCCGGCGGCCGCCCACTCGGCGTCCGTCGCCGGCTCCTTCTGATATTCCATCATCATCTGCCAGCGGCCATCCTTCTTCACGAGGAGGGCCTCGAAGTGGATCTGCGCGATCTGCTCGTCCCCCTCGTCGGGACGCAGGAAGTAGCGGAAGATCCCGGTCTCGTGCGCCGTGGTCTCGCCGACCAGGCGCTCCGTGAGGCGGAACTCGACGCCCGCCTCGGCCTTTCCCTCCCGGGTGTCGTCGAACCCCTGCTTCCAGCCGGCCAGCGCCGTCGCTATCGGGTAGCTGCCGGACCCTCCGACGACGAGGACCGCGTCGGGATGGTAGATCCGCGCGTATCCTTCGAAGTCACCCTCGGCGACGGTTCTCGAGACCTCGGCCCAGTACGCGTCGAGCTCGGCGGTGCTCTGAGCGGCCGCAGCCGTCGGGAAAGCGACTGGCGGGAATGCCAGCGCGGCAACAGCGATCAAAGTGCGCCTCATGAAGCTCCATCCGGTGCTGGAATGGACGATGAAAGAACGGCGGATGAGAAGCCGTAACCTCCCATCCGCCGTCGGCTCTCACCGGTGATCATACTGCGGAACCGGACTCTATCGCGACCCGTCTGATCCGCAGTGATGCGGGGTTCGTTACGCGAGAGCCGCCTGGGCTGCCGCTTCCCGCTCCGTCTCGGCCGTGACGCTGAGCTCGCCCGACGCCGACTCCAGATGAGCACGCACGAACCACTGGAACATCTCCAGCTCGCGAAGCTGCTCGATCATCAGGTCTTCGGAGACCGGGTCGAGTTCGGACAGCCGGGTCCTCGCCTGGCGGTGATCCGGGATCACGCCACTGTACACGACTTCCAGAGCGCCCAGGTGTGCCTCGACGCTGTCACGACCCAGCTCGTAATCATTCCAGCCGCGCCGGTCCACGACCGCACCCGGAGTACCGACCGGAACGCCGCCCAGAAGGGCGATCCGCTCGGCGGTCTTGTCCGCCATCTCCGAGATCGCCTCATACTGCGGGTCCAGCATCTCGTGCACCCCGATGAACAGGGGACCGACGACGTTCCAGTGTATGTGCTTCAGCGTCAGCCCGAGATCGATGAGAGCGACCAGTCGCTCGTCCAGGATCTCGATCGCCTTCTTCGCGTCTTCCGGATCGAGGCCAGGAACCGTGTAGCCCCGGAGTTCTTTTCGTTTCGATTGCATCGGCATCGCTCCTTCGTTGACATGAGATGAAATGTCCTGACTCCTCGGACGCCCGGATCGACGGGAAGTTCAAGCCCGTGAAGCCGTAATATCCATATTCTATATATACTTATATGCAAGCGCGGCGTGAATGTTCCGGCTCGGGCCCGACGGCAGCGGAACGGCGTGAAGTCACGCGCCGTCCCGCTGCGACTCCTGACCGACCTCACGCTCCCATTCGACTTCGGCGCGGAGGCTGTGCTCAGCACGCCCGAGCGTGCCGAGCGCCAGCCGTCGACCACCACTCACGAAGGCGACTTCGCAGCCGTCCGCCTGGCAGTCGCCCTCGATCTCCGTGCGCTCCCATTCGACGGCGTGGCCGACGTACGCAACCGATTGGCCGAACTGGCGCGTCCAGAAGAAAGGAGGGTCGCGAAACGGCTCGTCGTGGCCGAGAATGTTGCGGGCGGCGGTCCTGCCTTGTCGTCCGGCGACGACCCAGTGCTCGATGCGGATCGGACGTCCTGACCGCGGATCGGGGAAGCGAGCGACGTCGCCGGCGGCGTATACGTGCGGGTCCGAGCTACGAAGCCGGTCGTCGACCAGAATTCCATCGTCCAGCTCGAGGCCCGCAGCCTCGGCCAGCCCGAGCTCCGGCACGGCTCCGACACCGAGAACTACCAGGTCCCCGCCGACGCGCGTTCCGTCGTCGAGGACGACCCCCTTCTCCTCGATCCGACGCGCGGTCCGCCCGAGATGAAAGTCCACGCCCTGTTCCTCGTGAACGTCGCGCAGGTAACCACCGAGCTCGGACCCGAGCGTCCGTGCGAACGGGACCTCGTCCGGCGCGACGACCGAGACGTCGAGACCTCGGGCGGTAAGGGCGGCGGCGACTTCCATTCCAATGAAGGAGGCTCCGACGACGACGGCGCGGTCGGACTCTTCGGCCGCCTCGATGATCGCCCGGCAGTCTTCGAGACTCCGCAGCGTGTGTACGTGCGGAAGATCGGCGCCTTCCAGCTCGAGCGTGCGGGCCGACGAGCCGGGAGCGAGCAACACCGCTCCGTACGTGAGGGTCTTCCCGGAATCCAGTTCTACCGTCCGGTTCTCCCGATCGATGCCGACTGCCCGCGCCAGGACGCGCTCGATTCCGTTCGTGGCGAGGAACTCCTCGTCACGAAGGGGCAGCCACTCCTCCGGCGCTTCTCCCGACAGGTACGCTTTCGACAGGTTCGGCCGGTCGTAAGGGGCGTCGGGATCGGGATCGACGAGCGCGATCGGCCCGCGATAGCCTTCTCGGCGCAGGGTCTCGGCGGCCGCGATTCCGGCAGCCCCGGCTCCGATGATCACGACGGACTCGGGCCCGTCCGCCTCCGACCCCGGAGCCGCCAGCTGCTCGCGTTCCAGCCGCCGGCCCACGAACGCGCTCCCGTCCTTCACCTCTACTTCGAATCGCGGCAGCGAATCCAGCGCCGGTCCGCCGCAAAGACCGCCGTCCGATACGGAGAAGCGCGCGTGGTGCCAGGGACAACGAAGGATGCCGGCGTGGAGAAGACCATCGGAAAGAGGCGCACCGTAGTGCGTGCAGGAGGCCCCGAAGGCCCGCACGTCCTCACCGTCTCGAACTAGGTACACCGCATCATCTCCGACCTGTCCGAAAAAGGGCTCTCCTTCGGCCAGCTTCTCGACGGACACGCCCGCCGTCAGATCACGCTCGCTCTCTACCCGATTCGAGTCCGACATCTGCCTCTGCTCCATTTTGCGTTCCGGTATTTCATCTCGCGGAATGTCGGACGGTTCCAACCCCGGTGTCGTCGGTAAGGTCGCGAGACGGAGATCGGTGCGAGCGGATTTCACGGTCGGCCGGCATGGTATCGCCGGCTGATCATCCTGCCGTTCGCAGCGTCTTCTGGACTCGCAGGACCGGAAGTCGGAGGAGGAATCCGCCGGTTCGATCCGGCCTGTCCCCGAGACTCAGCTCCCCGCCGTGACCGCCCGCGACGGGTGGACCGACAGCCCGAGGGATCGCGGGGTCCAGTCTTCGAACCTCTGGTACGCGGGCGCTTCGCCTGCCGCCTCACATTCCCGCATCCGGTCGGCGAGCCACTGGAACCACTCCCCGAATTTCTCCCGTCCCTGTTCCCGGCGAATCTGGACCGCCCAACCTTCGACACGGTCCCAGGCCCCGAGAACCAGGCCTCCCATCAGGCCCCACACCATGTCGAACTCGACGACTCCCCTGTGGACCATGATGCCGACCGACTCGACGGTCAGGCTGACGAGCATCGCGGCGTCGAGGAACGCCTCACCGTGCTCTTCGAGTTCCTCCCCGGAGAGTCCGGATGGCAACGACATGAGAAGTCGGAGCGCCTGTCCGAACTCGGGGCTCTGGAAGGAGCGCGCCAACTCGATCGCGGCCATGTCACGTCGCTGCTGGCGCAGGTGTGCGAGCTGAATGATGGCGAACGCCGAGCCCACAACCACGATGACTACGCTGATTACTTCGGCCAGGTTGGCCGCCGTCTGAAGATCCACGTCCACCCCCAAGTTCCCTCTCCACTCACTTCGACGGTCTACTCATCGAACCCGCATGGCGACCGTGAGGTTCCATCCGCCGGACGATGATCAATCGTTCCCGCTGCGCATCCTGTCCCGCCCTCCCACTGCGGGTGCGACCGGATGGATGGGACCAAAGTCCAATGTGCGTCCCGCTGCTTCCTCCACCTAGAATGGATGTCGAGGTATGACATGCGTCGGCCAGCGTGGACGTGGGCGTCACGTGCCCGTGCCGGCGGTCACAGCAGAAGAGCAAGGAGGCAGAATGGCACACGAACGCCTGCTCCGACGCGGGCTCGTGCTCCTGTTCATCGCCACGGCCTGGATCCCCCTCGCGCCGAACCGGGCCCCGGCTCAGCTCGCGACGGCAGGGGCCGCGATCGGGCTCGCGACGGGTGGCCTGACCGGTGCTCTCAGCGGAGCGGCACTCGGGAGCGCGATCGGCGGAATCGACTCGGCCGGGGACGTGGTCGAC
>JARRPA010000001.1:28814-30413 GCA_037383305.1 Gemmatimonadota bacterium
GAAGAAGAAGACCATCAAGAAGGGCCGCGAACTCGGCGCCATCGCCGGCGGTGCGATCGGGCTCGCGACCGGCGGCATCGGAGGCGCCCTGAGCGGTGCTGCGCTCGGCACGGCGGTCGGAGGGGTCGGAGGCAGGATCATCGGGTCAGCGGAACCGTCGGCGGAAGAGTCAGCGGGAGAATTCAAGCGGGAGGGTGAAAATGCGTAGAGGTCTACTTGTGTCGCTGGTTTCGCTTCTTCTGGCGGCGAGCGCCGGCTCCCTCCACGCGCAGGCATCGTCGGAGGCCGCGCCTGATCTGCAGGACTCGATCCTCCTTCCCGGCGAGATGCCGGAGAACGCGGACTGGGACATCGCCGATGCCCTACCACTGACTTGCCTTCAGCTGTGGGAAGCGTACGGCGAGAACGACACCGATCTCGCCGAGATCGTCACGACGATGGCGGGTATGTCCGTCATCAATCGCGAGCTGGAATTCCCGCAGACGGAAGAGGCGGGTCGAATGCTCGGCGAAGGCATCTTGAGGAGTTGCGCCCAGGACCGGAACGACCTGATGTACGCGATCGTGGACCGGAATGTCCGCAAAGTCGTCGCGGAGCACGCGAACCGGTAGCCCCGCCGGTCAGGGTCCTTTCGTACAGTCCACAGCACAAGCCCTAGCGCCCTCGGCCCGACCCGGGTCGGGGGTGCGCCTCAAGGCACCGTCTCGGGAACTACCGCCTTGTGGAAACTACCGTCCCCGAGCAGGAGGTCCTCTCAGACCGCGTGGTAATGCTTCTTGCTCAGATCCACGCCGAAGCGACTCTCCATCCGCATCATCAGCCGGTGTTTCACGTCCCTTCGAGTCGGCCTGTAGTCGGGGTTGAGGGATAGTTCCTGTTCCGCTTCGTTCGCCAGCCAATCCTGAATGATTGCCGGGTGTGTTCCGTCGAATGTCCGAACGAAGTCCGCGCACACATTGCCGTAGGTCTCCATTCCTTCGTCGGTACGCGACCAGTATTGGGCCACATGTCGGATCTTATCGTGCATCTTCGCCACGCTGCGCACGTGCCCGTAATGGTAAATGGTGGCGTCCAGCTCTCGAGCACGCGGGTATCTCCCGCGCTTACCCCGTCGGCCCGGGTCGAGGATCACGAAGTACAAGCCGTCCGGCGCGATGCTTCGAATTGTGTTACGCACGATCCTCGGCTCCCTCCGATACCATCCCGGACTCGCCATGTAATGGTGCGGAGATCCGTAGAAATGCAGGTAACGAAACGCGAAGGCCTCGATCCGAGAATCGTGAAGATGAGTTTCCATCGCCGTGCGAATCACCGGCAGGTCCTGTTCGTGCACTACTTCATCGCCCTCGAGGTAGAAGGCCCAGTCGCCTTTGCAGCAGAATTGAGCGACCATCTTCTGCTGACCATAGACGTAACCCTTGAAGCGCATCGCCTCGTTCCATTGCGTCGGAATGATCCGAACCTTCGTCGAGTCGAGCTCGGCGAGCCGCTCCCGAGTCCCATCCTCCGAGTCACCCAATGCGACGATGAACTCATCGCAGATCGGCAATACGGACTGAATGCTCTCGACGAACGGATATCCCAAGCGAACTCCGTTCC
>JARRPA010000002.1:0-39471 GCA_037383305.1 Gemmatimonadota bacterium
GCGCCAGCTCCATTTCGGCCGGGAGTACCTGATCCCGACTCCGTTCGACCAGCGTGTGCTGCTCTGGGAAGCCTCGGCCGTCGCACAGGCGGCCATGGACACCGGGGTCGCCCGGAAGCCGATCGACATCGAGGAGTACAAGCGCCAGCTCGAGGCCCGGCTCGGGCCCGCACGGGAGCTGATGCGGTCGATCATGGACCGGGCGAGGCGGACACCGAAGAGGATCGTGCTTCCCGAGGGAGAGGAGCCGGTAGTCGTCCGGGCCTCCCACGCCATCGTCGAAGAAGGCCTCGGCACGCCGATCCTGCTCGGCGATCCGACCCGGATCGAAGCGATCGCGGCGGCGGCGGAGGTGGACCTGGAGGGCGTGGAGATCCTGGATCCCCGTACTTCGGAGAAGTTCGACGAGTACGTGGAGGCGTTCTTCCAGCGTCGTCACCGCAAAGGAATCACGATCGAGAATGCACGTTCCTACATGCAGCAGCCGATCTACTATGCGGCGATGATGGTGGAGAAGGGCGACGCACACACCCTGATCGGGGGCGCAAACATGAGCTACCCCGATTCGCTGCGTCCGGCGCTGCAGACGATCGACCTGATGCCCGGCATCGAGAAGGTGGTCGGTCTCTACATGCTTCTCGTCAAGGACCGGCTGTACTTCTTCGCCGACACGACGGTGAACATCGATCCGGACGCGGAGATTCTGGCCGAAACAGCGGAAATGACGGCGGACTTCGTGCGAAGGCTGGGAATCGAACCGTCCGTGGCGATGCTCTCCTTCTCGAACTTCGGGTCGGCCCCGCACCCGTCCTCCGACAAGGTCAGACAGGCGGTAAGACTGATCAAGGAACGCAGGCCGGATATCCCGGTGGACGGCGAGATGCAGGCCGATACCGCGGTGGTGAAGGGTATCCTCGAGAAGACGTATCCATTCTCCGACCTCGAGCGGCCGGCGAACGTGCTGATCTTCCCGAACCTTTCGGCGGCGAACGCCTCCTACAAACTGCTGAACCGGCTGGGGGGCGCCGAGGCGATCGGGCCGGTGCTGCTCGGGCTCAGCAAGCCCGTCCACCTGACTCAGCGCGGTGCGACGATGGCGGACATCACCAATCTGGCGGCGATCAGCGTGGTGGACGCCGAGCAACGGAAGCACCAGAACGGAGGATCAGGCGAAGCCTGAGCGAAGGGGGACCGGAGGGTTCGTGGACGGTGCGGGCGCGAGCGGCGCCCGCACGGTTCGCGACCCGCTATGGGGCAACGTGACGCTCGACCGGGCGGCTGCGTCGATCGTGGACGCCCCGGAATTCCAGCGTCTGCGGAGAGTGAAGCAGCTGGGCTTCGCCCACCTCGTCTACCCCGGGGCCGTGCATACTCGTTTTCTCCATGCTCTCGGAGTCTATCACCTTTCCCGGCGCGCGATCGATGCGCTGGACCGGAAGGGACTTCTCTCCGAGTTGAACACGGGAGAGCTCGAGTCGCTTCCAGTCGTGCGTCTCGCAGCGCTTCTCCACGACGTCGGTCACTACGCCTTCTCTCACGCAATGGAGGAGCTCGAAGCGAACGCGATCCCCGGGCACCACGAGGAAGCGGCGGCCCGATTTCTCGAGTCGCCGCAGATCCGGGCGGCGCTGGGCGGATCGGGCGAAGGGACGTCGCAGCTCGTGATGGAGCTGATCCAGGGCCGTTCGGAACATCCGCTGCAGGGCCTCGTCTCGGGTTCGCTCGACCTCGACAAGATCGACTACCTTCGGCGGGACAGCCTGTTCTGCGGCGTGCCGTATGGCGCCGTCGATGTGGAACGACTCCTGGAGTCGCTTACGCTCGCCCGGGAAGAAGAGGGGGCCCCGCTCGAAGTCGCGGTGACCGAGAAGGGTCTCAGTGCGCTGGAGTCGTTGCTGTTCGCGAAGTATCAGATGTTCCGGAATGTCTACTGGCACCATGCTGTCCGCTCGGCGACGGTGGCGTTCCGACACCTCGTCGAGGGCTCGCTGAATGAGGGGCTGCTGGTCCGGGAAGACCTCGCGGGCCCGACCGATGAGGAGTTGCTCGGTCTGATCGCCGCCCGGATGAAGGTCGGAGAGGTTCCGCCCGTTCTCGAGCGGCTGCACTCTTCTCTGGTCAACCGGAATCTGCCGAAGCGGGTCGTCGAGCTACAGGGCGATGAGCTGCCCGTCGGCATGGCGGAGTGGGTGCCGGAGAGACGCGAGCTCGTTCGAAGAGTCGAAGACCGACTGGCGCGAGAGTGGGGTCTCGAGGCCGGCTCCGTGTTTCTCGACTACCCCGCCAACCCGAACATGCTGCAGCTGCGGCTGCTTCTCGTTCGCAGACGCGGCGAGGTGCAGCGTTTGACGTCGGAGGGGGAGGAGCACCTCATAGATCTGCCCCGACTCGGCCGATCCCTGCACCAGGCCACGCGGGCGCTCCGGGTGTTCTGCCTGGAATCGAAGAGCCTGCCGAATGTCGCGCCGCTGCTGGATCTGCTCTCGTCGCCGGCCGACGAGGCGCGGGCTCGCCTCGACGAAGACCGGCCTATTCTCTGATCGGCGCTCCGGACACGTCCACCACCAGAGCCGTGACGTTGTCGGTCCCTCCCGCGAGATTCGCCTCGCTCACCAGACGGGAAGCCGCGGGCTGGGCGCCGGGGACCGTTCTCAGGATCCTGGCGATACGCGATTCCTCGACCATGTCCGTCAGACCGTCCGTGCAGAGCAGGTAGCGGTCGCCGTCCTCGATGTCGCCGATGTAGAGATCCGGTGCGGGAATCGGATCGGTCCCGAGCGCCCGTGTGATGATGTTCGACTGCGGGTGCCGGAAGGCCTCGTCGCGCGTGATCATGCCGCGCTCGACCTGTTCCTCGACCCAGGAATGGTCAGTCGTGATCCGGACCAGATCCTCGCCGTGGAGCACGTAGGCCCGACTGTCCCCGATGTGTCCCACGACGCGGTTGTCGTCGGGTCGGAGCACGAGTACGGTGGCCGTCGTGCCCATACCGTCGCGTGAAATGTCGGCCTGGGCCTGCCGGACGATTTCGTTTCCCGCTTCGAGGAAAGCCTGCCGGAATCGGCTGCGGGCCTCGTCCAGCCCGTCTTCCTCTCCCATGGCGCAGAGCCGGACCCCGATCATTTCGGACGCGATGGCGCTCGCCACTTCGCCTGCCGCATGACCGCCCATGCCGTCCGCTACCACGAAGACGCCGGATTCCGCATCGCAGAACACGGAGTCTTCGTTCGACTCACGGACCCGGCCGACGTCGCTTACGGCCGCACAGGACCAGACGAAGCGTCCCATTCTCTCCTCTTACACGATCTTCCGGTCGACAGACCCTGTTCCTTCGTCCGGCCTTCCGGTCCGGGCATTTTCCCGCGTGGATCGAGACAACTTGCACAACGTTTCTTCCGGCTGACACCCCCTTGCGCATTCGGACTCGTTTGACGGTACCGGTCGGCACACCTACCTTTCCGATCCCCAAACAGCAGGGAGGGTCCTACGGCGGCAACGAAGAGGGTCCGCAACGGTCGCTTTGAGGGCACGGTCCTCACCACGGAACGCGCCAGCATGGTGGACCTCTATCTGGAAGACGTCAGTCGGCACGCTCTCCTGACACCCGAGGAAGAAGACCGTCTGGCCCGATTGGCCCGGGCCGGGGATACTCTGGCTCTCGAACAGCTGATCCGTGCCAACCTCCGGTTCGTCGTATCCGTGGCGAAGCGATACCAGAATCGCGGTCTCGCATTCGGCGACCTGATCCAGGAGGGGAACATCGGACTGGTCACGGCAGCCACGAAGTTCGATCCGGACCAGGGGGTCAAGTTCATTTCCTACGCTGTCTGGTGGATACGCCAGGCGATCCTGGCCTCACTCGCCCGTCAGGGCCGTTCCGTACGGCTTCCCCTCAACCGCGCCACGGAGCTCTCCCGGGTGCTGCGAGTGTCGGGAGATTTGAAGCAGACACTGGGGCGGGACCCCACGGCGGCGGAAATCGCGCTGAAGGCCGAACTGAAGCCCGCCATAGTAGAGATGCTTCTCTCGCTGAACGTCGCAGAGGTCAGGCTCGACGCCCCGATCGGGGACGCCGAGGACAGCAATCTGATCGAGCGATTCCTGGTGGACGAAGACCGGGTGGACCTTTCGGTGGAACACCGGATTCTCGAGGAACGGATCGCGGTGGCGCTGGAGGGGATCCGGCCACGGGATGCCCGTGTTCTGCGCCTCTACTATGGACTCGAGGGCGAGTCGGAACACACCCTCGAGCAGATCGGTCAGATTCTGGGAGTCACCCGAGAGCGGGTTCGTCAGCTGCGCGATCGGGCGCTATCGGAGATCCGGCGAGGAGAGACAGGAAAGGCGCTCAAGACCTTCGCCGTCGCCTGACGGCGATCGATCGGAATCCGGCTACGGCCCGAGAAGCGTCTCCACCCGGCAGTCGGAAGACTCGGTCCAGTCCACTTCGCGATCGTTGTCCGTAGCCAGGCTCGCCGCGAGCCGTCGCCCGCCGGATCCATCCCGCATATCCACGAAGTCGACCCGGCCGGAAGGACCGTTCACGGCATCCACGTAAGTGTAAACCTCTTTTTCCGCTCCGCCTTCGTACCGCCGGAACTCGGACCAGACCGGGTAGTAGCCTCGCTGCGGGTCGAATCGTGCCAGATAGAAGAGGGAGACGGCATCCCCGGTCGGCGCCGGTCCCTCGAGATCGTCGTTGATCAGATAGGTGGCGGCGAATGCGGGATTGGCATCGCCCGGCCAGGCGACGGCATCGAGCGCGACCCGCTGAGCGAGGTACGGCCGATTCTCGCCCCGAGCCCGCAGCAGCTGCTCGGCCAGGATGGGCCCGAACGTCCGCATCCGATTGTCCGCCTCGATAGCGACGTACCGTTCGGGATCGGCGGCGACGGAATCGGGCTCGAATGCGAAGGCGACCCGGGGCGCCGGGCTGCCTGCGGGCACCAGAGAGCGGCCGGTGGCGACCGACATGCACTCCGGGCGAGGCGTGGTGACTTCGCCATCGAGGACGAAGCTGCCGATCCTCCGTCCTGCCGCGTGCAACTCGAGCTCACGGCCCGCGAAAAGAAACCGAGCCGAAAACCGGTCTCTCCAGCTCTCGTCCGGATCCTCGGGAACGGCGATCGGGCGCAGCCCTTCGGCGTCGAGTCCGGCGATCGGCACGGCCCGGGAATCACCGGTGGTCGGGTCGATTCGGACCGCGAAGAACAGGCGCCCCTCGGGCAAGGGAGTCGGAGGTGCTGCGGCCTCCGCCTCCGTCACCGGCTCCGGCGGCGCCTCGGGGGCCGGATTCTCGAGTCGGAACTCGGCTCCCCCCCATTCCACGTCGCAACCGGCAGCGCCCATACCCGGCAGCAGGATCACGAGAAATCGGAGGATGCGTCTCACGGACGCTAGATCGATCGCAAGCGGGCTGTAGATTGTAGCTTCTCCATGCCGAACGGGTCGCAGCGGCCTGAGGCGGGAAGCTAGAACCGGACTCGGGACTGATCAACCTCGAGTCGGTTGCTCGCGACGGACTCACGCGAACGGGGAAGGAAAAGTGGCCGACGTCGGACTGTTCCACCACGAGGCGTGCAGCCGGCACGACACCGGCTGGGGTCACCCCGAACACCAGGGCCGGCTGCGCGCCGTGGTTCAGAAAATGGCTCGTTCGCTGCCGGACCTTCACGGGAGGGTCGAGCCGGTAGAGGGCGCACCTGCAGGGACGGAACTTCTCGGACGCGTGCACGACGAAGCCCACATCACGCGTGTTCGAAGCGCCGTGGAACACGCCGCAGAAACGGACGAAATCGTCAGACTCGAGGCCGATACCGTCGTCTCCTCCGGTTCGTGGGACGCCGCGCTCGCCGGGGTCGGGTGCATCGTGGACGCCGTACGCGCCGTGATGGCCTACAGGTATCGCTCCGCCTTCTGCGCGGTGCGACCGCCGGGTCATCATGCCACTCCGGATCGGGCGATGGGTTTCTGTCTGTTCAACGGAGTCGCGATCGGCGCTCGCAGCGCGATCGAGGAAGGTCTGGCCGAGCGAGTGCTGATCGTGGACTGGGACATACACCACGGGAATGGTACGCAGGATGCCTTCTACGAGGATGAAGCGGTCTATTATCTCTCCATGCACGCGAGCCCGCACTATCCGGGGACCGGCGCCGCGAGCGAGCGCGGCAGAGGCAGCGGCGAGGGCACGACGCTCAACCTCCCGCTTCCGATGGGACTCGAGCCGGAGCAGTATGTCGAGACGCTGGTCGGAGGGCTCGAAGAGGCAGCCTGCTTCGAGCCGCAGCTGGTGCTGATCTCGGCAGGTTTCGACGCCGCGCTCGGCGATCCTCTGGGCGGCTTCACCCTGGAGGCCGACCATTTCCGCCGCCTGACGCTGGCAGTCGGTTCCCTGACATCGGGGAGTGCGCACGGTCGGATCGTCTCGGTTCTCGAGGGCGGGTACGACCCGCCCTCGTTGGGCCTGAATGTGGACGCGCACCTGCGGGCGCTGGTGGAGGCGGCCGGAACGGCGCCTCCGCGGGACGCGCCCGGGCACTCCATCCACCCGGATCTTTCCGAGGAGGCAGGGCAATGAAGCTGAGCTGGGAGCGACTTCCGCTTCAGGCCGCGGTCCCGTTCCGGATCAGCCGTTCGGTGCAGGACCGGATCGAGAGAGTCTGGGCACGGATCGAATTCGATGGCGAGGAGGGGTGGGGGGAGGCGGATCCATCCCCCTATTACGGTGAATCCGCAGAGACCGTGGAGACCGCGCTCGGCCGGATGCGCCCGATCCTCGCCGGCCTCGCGAACCCGGATCACCTCGAAGCGATCGAAGCGCGACTGCGCCAGGCGGTTCCGGGAGACGGGGCTGCCCACGCCGCAGTGTCGGCAGCCCTTCACGATCTTTTCGGAAAGAGAGCGGGACTGCCGCTCTGGAAGCTACTCGGACTCGACCCCTCCGATGCGCCTCAGAGCTCGTTCACGATCGGTATCGACGAACCGGAGGCAATGGCCCGGCGGGCCGCGGAGGCCGCGGACTGGCCGATCCTGAAGATCAAGCTGGGAACCGACCGGGACCGGCAGATGGTCGAGGCGATCCGCGCCGCAGACTCTTCGAGGCGTCTGCAGGTGGACGCGAACGCGGCATGGGGCCCTGACGAGGCGGTCGAGAACATTCGGATGCTGGCCGACCTCGGTGTCGAGATGGTGGAGCAGCCACTGGCCCCGGGCAGACCCGATGAGTGGAAGTGGGTGCGTGAGCGCTCGCCCCTGCCGATCTTCGCGGACGAGTCCTGTATCGCGGCCTCCGATGTGCCCGGCCTGACCGGCCTCGTCGATGGCGTCAACATCAAGCTGACGAAGTGCGGCGGAATCCGCGAGGCGCTGAGGACCGTCCATACGGCGCGTTCGTGCGGGCTGGAGGTGATGTTCGGGTGCATGCTCGAGAGCACACTCGGAATCGCGGCGGCCGCCCACCTGGCGCCCCTCGCCGATCGGCTCGATCTCGATGGTGCGGTTCTGCTCGCCGAAGACCCGTTCGAGGGACCGGGCCTGGAGGCCTCGCATCTCCGGCTCGGTCCGGAGCCCGGACTGGGGGTCCGACGGGTGGGCCGCGCGGAGTGACGGGAGTCCGGGCGCTCCGCCGAGTCGCGCTCGTCGCCGCCGGCTTCCTGGCGGTGGGCCTGCCTTGCCGAGCGACGCCCGCCGCCGCGCAGGTCGTCGCCGGAATCGTCGAGGACTCCTCCGGCGTGCCGATCGCGGGCGCTTTCGTGGTATTGGAGGATTCGTCCGAGACGGTGGTGGCGCGCACGCTCACCCGCGACGGGGGCGCCTACCGTCTCGCGGCTCCATCTGCCGGCAGATATCGGCTGCGTACCGACCGGATCGGGTACGTCGGCGCGGTGTCGCCCTGGTTCTCTCTCGAATCCGGAAAGACGCGGGAGCACCGGTTCCGGGTCGAGCCGATTCCGATACGTCTTCAGCGAATCACGGTGAAGGAAAGGGCGCGCTGCGAGGTACTGCCCGACGAGGGCGTACAGCTGCATGATGCACAGGCACGATCTGGATGAACGGGGACGTCCGCTCTCGGAGGCCGTGCTCGAGGAAGTCAGGTTCTACGGGCGACACCCGTTCCGTTCCATCCCGGCCCGCGACCTGGTGTTCGGGGGTTTCGTCCAGGAGCCCGACGGTCGAGTCGCTTACTACGCTCCCGATGCGGACGTTCTTCTCTCCGACACCTTCGTGAGGAGGCATTGCTTCCGCCTGGTCCGTGGCGGCGCAGATCGGGCCGGACTCCTCGGACTCGAGTTCGAGGCGCTCGCAGAGAGCCGGCTCCCGGACATCGAAGGCGTCATGTGGCTGGATCCGGCGACCTCCGAGCTCAGACGGCTGGACTACTCCTACGTCAACCTGGACGCACCCGTCGACACTGACCGGCTCGGCGGACACGTCGAGTTCGCCCGACTCCCGACGGGAGCCTGGATCATCCGGAGCTGGAGAATCCGGGTCCCGGTAATCGAGTGGGTCGAAGGTCGACCGGGCCGCACGGCCGGGAGATACCGGATGACAGGAATCACCGAGGGAGGTGGACAGGTGCTCGCCGTCTGGCTGACCGCCCGCATCGCGGGACTGTTGTCCGCCGACACGTTGCGGGTGACGCCGCCGCCGGATTCGCTGCTGGTCCGGTTCGAGCTTCGTGAGCCCTAGAGAAGATTCTCGGGGTCCCGATCGATCTCCAGCCTCACGTTTCCGGGTACGGGCGCGTGCGTGGCCGTGAAGCGGAGAATGGCGCCCAGCCGGCCGGCGTGCGCCTGCTTGATCAGCATATGCCAGCGCCAGCGGCCACGAAGCCGGTCGATCGGGCAGGGGGCCGGTCCCAGCAGACCGGTCCCGGCGACTTCGGGTCGGGCCGAGACCAGACCTTCCAGCCACTCTCCCAGCGCCAGCGCCGCGCTCTCGACCTCCTTCTCATCACGTCCGCTGACCACCAGATTCGCGAGCCGCAGATGAGGCGGATACCCGGGCTCGAAGTGTGACGGTCGGGAAGTCTGAACCAGCACCTCGCCGGGTCGGGTCCCGCGGCCGGCCCGGCCGGCGACCTGAGCGAGAAGCTGGAACGTCCGTTCGGAAGCTCTGAAGTCCGGGAGGTTGAGGCCGACGTCGGCATCGATGACACCTACGAGCGTGACGCCGGGCAGGTCCAGTCCCTTGGAGATCATCTGGGTGCCGAGCAGAATGTCGATCTCCTCGCGACGGACCGAATCGAGGATGTCGCGATGTGACCATTTCCGGCCGGTCGTATCCACATCCATGCGGGCGATGCGCGCCTCCGGAAACCACTCGCCGAGCCGCCGCTCCACCTGTTCGGTGCCCACGCCGGTGTAGACGAGTGTCTCCTCGCCGCAATCGGGACATCTCTCGCGGGAGGGTTCCTCGTGTGCACAGTGGTGACAGACGAGGCGACCCCGATTCCGGTGCCAGGTCAACGACACGTTGCAGCTTCGGCAGATCGCGATCCAACCGCACGCGTCGCAGGAGACCCAGGTCGAATGCCCCCGCCGGTTGAGCAGCAGGATGGCCTGCTCCTTCCGGCGGAGCCGCGACTCGAGCGACGTCATGCTCCTCGTCCACGATGATCACTCCGAGGCGAACGACCGGAGCGAAGACGGCCGATCGGGTGCCGACGACGACCCGCTTTCGCCCCTCACGTAGGGCGGCCCAGGCGTCCCATCTCTCGCCGTCGGAAAGACCGGAGTGGAGCACTGCCACCTCGTCGCCGAACTCCGCCCGGACGCGCGCCACGGTCTGCGGTGTGAGGGAACTCTCGGGAACCAGCAGTATCGCGCCGCGACCGAGATCCACCACGTGTCGCATGAGTCGGATGTATACGACCGTCTTGCCCGACCCGGTCACACCGCGCAGCACGCCGACTCCGGGCTCCGGACGTCCGGTGAGCTCCTCGAGCTGCGCAAGGACGCGCTGTTGCCGCGGGTTGAGTTCGAAATCCGTCCCCTCGGCCTCCATGTCGGAGAACGGGTCGCGCTCCACCAGCTCGTTCGTGATCTCGACGAGTCCCCGCTCCGCGAGACCGGAGACGATACCCCGTCCGAATCCGAGCCGTCGCTCCATGTGGGCGACCTCCGCCTGTCCTCCGATCGACTCCAGGGTCTCGTACGCCTCCCGCTGACGGCGGGCCCTGCCGAACGCTTCCTCTCTCTCGGTGAGGGTCGGCAGCTCGCGGACGATGCGAACGACCTGCCTCCGCAACTCTCCACTGTCCCTGCGACCGCCTCCGAGCAGGCCGGGTGGAAGCGCCGCCCGGTGGACCAGGCCGGCGGGTGCGACGTAGTAGTCGGCGACCCATCGGCAGAGCTCCAGCATGTCGGGCGGCAAGACAGGCTCCGCATCGAGAACCCGGTCGATGTCACGGAGCTTCCTCCCGGAAATCGAGCCCGGGTCGACCAGCGCTTCGAGAACTCCCGTCTCTCTTCGCCGGCCGAACGGCACCACGACGCGAGTTCCCGGCCGGGCGGCCGATCGGAGCCGATCCGGGATCCGATAGTGGAAGCTCTGGAGAACGGGCTTCGGCAGGCTGACCCGGGCAACGCTTTCCTCGGCTTCTCCGATGCCGGCACTCGATCGGGTCACGGGTGTCTGCCCTCCGTCTCTCGCTTGCGCTCTTCCGACGTTCTTGACGATGGGATCGCGCCTCCTCTAAACTCCGGCGACACGCACATCGAACCCTTAAGAGAACCCATGGGCTGTCTGGCACTCAACGCCTCGTACGAGCCGCTCACGATCCTTCCGGTGCGCCGGGCCCTGCGCCTCGTCATCGACCGCAAGGCCGAGGCGCTGGAGGTCGATCCGGAGCGGCCTTTCCGGTCGGAAGAGTCGAGCTGGCCGACACCCGTCGTCATCCGACTCGTACGATACATCCAGGTGCCCCGGCGATTCCGGAGACAGGTCACGAACACCTTCCTGTTCGCCCGGGATGGCTACAGCTGCCAGTACTGCGGCCGGCACAGGCGCGACCTCGGCTACCGCGAGTCGTTGACGCGGGACCACGTCGTGCCGATCTCCCGGGGCGGCGACAACGGATGGCTCAACGTCGTTACCGCGTGCAGCCGCTGCAATCTCCGCAAGGCGAATCGTCTTCCGTCGGAGTGCGGATTCCGGCTTCTCACCCAGCCCGGAGTACCGAGCGGAGTGGAGCTCATCTGGGCCGTCCGGCGCGTTACCCCGATTCAGGCCCGGTATATCCGGATGTTCTACGGAGAAGACGTCCTCAACGCGCTCTCGGTCTGAGGTCGGCGACACATGGGCTTCGGCAGTCTCGGGATCTCCGAACTCCTCGTCATCTTCGTCATCGTGCTGGTCTTCTTCGGGCCGAAGCGGATGCCCGAGGTCGCCCGATCTCTCGGCAGCGCGATGCGGGAATTCCGCCGCAGCCTGAACCAGATTCAGCGCGAACTCGAGGAAGCCGACCCGACGCGCGAGCTGCGCAAGGAGACGAAGGACATCCTCAGCCGGATGCCGGAGGAGGTCCGCCCGCGGACGTTCCCCGGGTCCGCACATTCAAAGCCCTCGTCTCCCGGGGCTGAATCCCGTCCACCGACATCCGACCCGGCGCCCGGTTCGACACAGACGGGAGAACCGTCACCCGATCCGTCGCCCCCGGAGTCCGCCGAGCCCCGTTCCGATGTCAGCGAGCCGAAGCCGGGCAGCGAATCCGGCTGAGCTGTGGCGGTCGGCCTCCACGCCCCTCGCTGGCCAGCCATAGAACTTCCCCGTCCTCGCTCCACGTCACGCCCTCGCCTTGCGGCTCGAGCGCGGTCAGAAGGGAGACGGTCAGAGCCTCAGCCGACGTGTCCTGCTCCATCACGCCCTTCCAGTGGAGAAGATGCAGGCTGGTGTAGCTTCGAAGTGCGAGCCAGGATCGATCGGCCGACAGGTCCGCCGCGGTCACGAGCTGCGATGAGCTTCCGCCCACATGGACGCCCAGGCGGCCGACGCGCGCCAGGATGTGGACGACATCGGGTTCCGACTCGAGCTCGGAGATCTTCGCGCCGTACAGGACGACCTCGCCCTCCCTTCCTTTCGAGATGATACCCATCTCTCCGCGCACGTCGTCGATCACGAGTCCCTCTGCGTCCCGCGGACCGTCCGGAAAAACCAGCTCCCACGTGTCCCTTGGCTCGAGCGGCGCGAGTCGCACGATCGACGGGCCCTTGAGTGAATCGAGTGGTGGAATCTCCACCCGGGTCACGGTGACGCTGCCGTGCGAGGCGAGGTTGTCACCTATGTCGCCCAGGTACGCGCACCAGGCATCACCGCAGCGGCCGATGGCGAGATCCTCCCAATCCCGGGCGGCCACAGACGAGACCGGAGCGATGCCGAGAAGCGTGCCGGCGCTGTCAACCGCGAACAGAACCGGGTCGTTGCCGCTGTCGTTGTGGAGCCAGAACAGGTCGGGACGCCTCGGATCTCTCGCGATACCCGATGCTTCGACCATCGAAGAGTCCAGCGCCGAGACGATCGCCGCGCTCTCGCATGCGGTGCTCGCCTGAGCCCCCGGGTCCTCTCGTGCCGACCCGTTCGCACAGCCCGCGAGGAGAAGTGCGATCCCGAGGGCCCGGATTTCAGTCATGCAGATCGCCCCCGGCGGGCGAGAAGGTGACGGTGGGAATCGACGCCCATGCCCCCCGTGACCTGGCGAAGATCTCGATCTTCTGGCCTGAACGGCATCCGGAGCAGAGCGGGGCGAGGTCCGACCCGCGGAATGAGCGATCGCCGATCCGGAAGTCGCCGGGCGTGGCGGACAGGTTCATTTGAAGGTCTCGTCCTGCCAATGCACTCGGGACCTTCCATTCTCCCGAGAGGGTCCACCCCGCGACGTCGGGAAGAGGACCCGCGGGACCGAGCCGGTCGGGCGTTTCTCCGGCTGGTACCGACCGGACCTCCCACCCCGAAAGGTAGACCTCCTCGATGTCTGTTCTCGTCGGAGCCTCGAACGCAGGCCCGCCCACCCGCTGCTCCACCTTCTCATCGGCCCACTCCAGCTCGATCTCTCCGCCAGAATCGGTCAAACGCGAAATCCGCTCCAGAGGGATCCAGAACCCTACCGGCGCCGGCGTGCCCGGGGTCAGCCAGCGGGCTTCTCCGCGCACGTCGATGCCGTCTCCACGGAGTCGGACGCGCGCGCGATCGATCGGAGCGCGGCTCCAGGCCGTGACCTCCAGAACCACCTCTCCGAGGAGCTGGTCCTCCTGCCAGGCGAGACGACCGGATGAGCGGAGCTGCGTCGCCGCGATGACCCAGGGCTCGGGACCCGTACGGATCTCTCCCGGGGGGCGGGACGCTTGGATCCGGAGCGGGCCTCCCCCCTGAGAGACCGAGAGTCGAGCGGTCAGACCGAACGGACCACCCGGCCTGTCGTCCTCCGCGGCACGAAACAGAAGCGTGTTCCAGCCCCCACCGAGACGGATCGGAACGGAACGCTCCGCGACGGCCTCTATCGGCGCTGCCCCCGCGTCCCGGAGAGGGCGTCCGTTGACCCATACGCTGACTTCCGTGTCACCCAGCCCGCCCCAGGTCAGCATCAGCGTCCGATCTTCCGGAAGTCGCACGTACGAGTGGGCGTAGGCGACCGCGGGAGATTCCCGCCCCGACAGCAACGAGTCGAGTCGAAGCGCATCCTCGCCGTCCCTCCGAACCAGGGTCCATGACGCCCCGGCCTGCTCACGGCCGCGATCGGGGAACACGCCTTCTTCCCCCGGCCCGGTGAGCTTCGACCCGCCGGCCGCGTCCTCTGCGGTGAACGGGGAGGATACGAGCCAGCGGTCGATCGGGGTCAGAATTCCGGATCCGGAAAGCGCTGTATGCTGCGCGAGCGAATCGGGCGGACGTACGGCTGCGAATGCGATCGCCGCCACCGCCACGAACGCCCCTCGTACGAGTCCATCTGCGATGCTGGAAATCGAATGCATGAAACCTCGACGTGCTTGACCGTTGGAAGCGCAGGAGTCTAACCTCCCGGACGCAATACCGCACCGCGGTGCCCGGAGGTCCGCGAGGAGAGTTCGAGGTCGCCGCGGGGTCGTCACGCGCCGGAGGTACGCAATGAAGAGGATCGCGCGCCTGAAAGTGAACGGAGAGAGCCAGGAGGTGGCGGTGCCCTCTCACTTCACGCTGCTCGAGGCCCTCCGCTACGGCCTCGGCCTGACCGGAACGAAGCAGGGCTGCGACAAGGGGGACTGCGGCGCCTGTACCGTGCTGGTCGACGGAGAAGCGATCCTCTCCTGCATTCTTCCGGTCTGGGAAGCCGAGGAGCGCAGCGTGCAGACGGTGGAAGGCCTCGGCGACCCGCGCGAATTGCACCCGCTTCAGGAGGCCTTCGATCTCACGGGCGCCGCCCAGTGCGGTTTCTGCACTCCGGGAATGCTGTGCAGCGGGGTCGGCCTCCTGAATGCGCGCGTCGATCCGACCCGTGAAGAGATCGAAGAGGCCCTGTCGGGGAATCTGTGCCGCTGCACCGGCTACACGAAGATCTTCGAGGCGGTCGAGCAGGCGGCTCGAACGTTGCGGGAGCGAGGGGTCGCCGATGCATCCCGATGAACTGAACGCCATTCAGGCCGCTCTCGCCGAAGCGGCCGAATCGATCGAGGGGCCGGGGCCGGAGGATTTCTCCGTTCTTGGCCGTCGAAATCGCCGATACGAGGGACACGCCAAGTCCACCGGCCGCGAACTGTACACCGACGATCTTTCCCTTCCCGGCATGCTGCACGGGAAGATCCTTCGCAGTCCGCACCCCCACGCCAGAATCCTGTCGATCGAAACCGGTGATGCCGAGGTCATGCCCGGCGTCCACGCCGTGCTCACCGGCGCCGACATGCCGATCGCTTTCGGGATCATTCCGTGGACGCGTGACGAACATGCACTCGCCGTCGACAGGGTCCGCTACGTCGGCGACGCGGTGGCGGCGGTCGCGGCTCGCGACGAGGACACGGCCAACAGGGCCCTCGCGGCGATTCGCGTCGAGTACGAGACCCTGCCCGCGCTTCTCGAGCCGCGTGACTCGCTCGAAACATCCGCCGTTCAGATACACGAAGCGAAGAAGGAAGGCCGCAACGGCAACGTGACGAAGCACGTGATGCTCGAGTTCGGCCCGGTGGACGAGGAGATGGACTCGTCCGACGTGGTCGTCGAGGGGGAGTACTACTTCCACGGTACGACCCACGCGCCGATCGAACCTCACTGCGCGATCGCCCGGGCCGGGGCCGACGGCGTGCTGACGGTCTGGTCTTCCACCCAGGTGCCGCACTACCTGCAGCGTGAACTGGCGCGGGTGCTCGAACTCGATGTGGCGCAGATCCGGGTAATTCAGCCGGCGGTGGGCGGAGCGTTCGGAGGCAAGTCCGAGCCCTTCGATCTCGAGTTCTGCGTCGCCGCGCTCTCGCTTCGCTCGGGACGGCCGGTGAAGATCCTCTACACGCGTGAAGAGCTGTTCTATTCCCACCGGGGCAGACACCCGATCGAAATGTGGTACCGGGTGGGCGCTTCCAGGGATGGGACGCTGCGTGCGGTGGATGCCCGTTCGCTCCTGGATGGCGGGGCGTACGCGTCGTTCGGTCTCGTGACGACGTATTACAGCGGCCAGCTCCTCACAGCGCCCTACCGACTCGGTTCGTACCGCTTCGAGTCCACGCGGGTATATACGAACAAGCCGGCCTGTGGACCGAAGCGCGGCCACGGGTCGGTACAGCCCCGCTTCGCATTCGAGATCTCGCTGGACAAGCTGGCCAGCGAACTGGGTATCGATCCGATCGAGCTCCGGAGACGGAACTTCATGGGCACGGGGGAGACGCTGAACGAGTTCCGGGTCCGTTCGAACGGGTTTCTCGAGTGCCTCGACGCGGTCGAGGAGGCCAGCGGCTGGAAGGAGAAGTACGGTCGACTGCCTTACGGCCGCGGAGTGGGCGTGGCCGGATCCTGCTACATCAGCGGCACGAATTACCCGATCTATCCGAACTCGATGCCCCAGGCGGCCGCCCAGGTTCAGGTTGAGCGCTCGGGGAGAGTCACGGTGTTTCACGGGGCGTCCGAAATCGGCCAGGGCTCGGATTCGACGATGGCCGCGATCGCCGCCGAAGAGCTGGGTGTCCCGCTCGGCTACGTGCGCGTGGTCTCGGCCGACACGGACCTGGTTCCGGTGGACCTCGGCGCGTATTCGTCGCGGGAGACGCTGATGGTGGGAAACGCGACGCGCTCGGCCTGCCGTGAGCTGGCCGGGAAGGTGCGATCGACGCTGGCGACGTCCTGGGGGGTGCCCGAGCGGTGCGTCCGCCTCGCCGGCGGATGGGCCCGCGAACTTCCCGATCCCCGGGGGGCCGGAGGATCTCCTGATGGCGTGGCTTCGCCTTCCGCCGACGGTTTTCGACGAGTTCCGATCTCAGAGGCGTTCCAACTGGCCGAGTCGGCGCATGGTACGCTCGGCGCCGTCGGACACTACGATACGCCGAAGGATGTCCACGGCGAGTATCGGGGCGGTACGATCGGCGCCTCGCCGGCCTATTCGTTCACGGCCCATGTGGCTGAGGTAGAGGTGGATGCGGATACAGGCTTCGTCGACGTCAAGACGATCTGGGTCGCCCACGATTGCGGGCTGGCCCTGAACCCGATGCTGGTCGAGGGACAGATGGAGGGTTCGGCCTACATGGGATTCGGCGAAGCGCTGATGGAGCATCACGCGGTGAAACGGGGCGGCCCGGAGCTGGGTCTGCACGATGCGCCGTCGCTGCTCGACTACCGGATTCCCACCTCCCGGGACTGTCCGGAGTTTGTTTCACTGATCGTCGAATCGAACGACCCCGAAGGACCCTATGGAGCGAAGGAAGCGGGGGAGGGTCCACTCCATCCGTCCCTCCCCGCGATCGCCAACGCGATCCACGATGCGGTGGGGATCCGCATGGATCGGCTCCCGTTCACGCCCGACCGGGTCTGGCGGGCGCTCAGAGCCTCTCGTCCGTCGATCAGGAGTCCGCGTTCTTGAGCATCACCAGGACCATCTTGAACGGGGACAGTGCACGGACGGCATGAGGTACGGAGGCCGGAAGGTGAAGGCCCTCGCCCTTTTCCAGTCGGTGTGCTTCGCCGCCGACAGTGATCTCGGCCTCGCCCGCGAGTCCCCAGATGATCGCTTCGTGTGGCGTGGTGTGTTCGGTGAGGCCTTCGCCCTCATCGAAGGCGAACACGGTGACGTTCCCGGAGGCGCGCCGGAGGACGGTCCGACTCACGACGGCTCCCCTCTGCACCTCGATGATCGATGCGGGGTCCCGAGGTCTCTCCAGGCCGTTGTTCGGATCTCTCACGAGCTCCTCCCGACCGCAGCCTGCTGCGCGTGGATCAGCGATCGAATTCCCTCCGCGCCCAGCTGAAGGAGCTCGTTCAACTCCTCGGTCGAGAAGGGCTGCGCTTCCGCCGTACCCTGCACTTCCACGAACCGCCCGTCGTCGAGCGCCACGAAATTGAAATCGGAGTCGGCGCTCGAGTCCTCGACGTAGTCCAGGTCCAGGCAGGGAACTCCGTCGACGATGCCCGCGCTGACCGCGGCTACGCGCGATCTGAGCGCCGGACGGTCGGCCAGTCCCTCGGCCCGCATCCAGTCCGTGGCCTGCTCCAGGGCCAGGCACGCGCCGGTGATCGATGCCGTTCGGGTGCCTCCATCGGCCACCAGAACGTCGCAGTCCACGATCACGGTATGCGCTCCGAGCGCCTCCAGGTCCGTGGCCGCTCGCAGCGAACGCCCGATCAGTCGCTGGATCTCCTGCGTTCGACCGCGCGGGCCTCGTCTCTCACGGTCGGAACGGGTGTCCGTGGCGCGCGGCAGCATCGCGTATTCGGCCGTCACCCATCCCCCGATCCCCTCGCGATGCGGTGGGACCCCCTCGAGGACCGAGGCCGTGCACAGGACCCGGGTCCGGCCGAACGCTACGAGACAGGAGCCTTCCGCGTTCGGAGCGGCATCGAGCTCGAAATTCACGGGCCGCATCTCGGCGGGCTCTCGCCCGTCGTGCCTTCGCTGTGTCATCTTGCTCCTCGTGACGGGTCGGATTCCCGCTCCGCGCCGGTCGTCGCAGGTCGAGCCCGGCCTCTTTGCCTGTCCGGCCGGAAACTGTGCGGGGAGAGCCTGTGTCGCGAGGGTTCGGACCGGATCGGGCGGACCGACGAAACCGACGGACCTCCCGGTCGACTGCACGGTAATCGACCGGACACGGTGCAGGTACGCGGTGCGGCGTCCTGCCGTCGAACGGGATTCGGAGGATTGGGGAGATGGAGAAGGCAACGCTCGGCGGAGGGTGCTTCTGGTGCACCGAGGCCGTTTTCGGACGAGTGGAAGGCGTGGAGTCGGCGGTACCGGGGTATGCGGGGGGCGAGGTGGCGAGCCCCACGTACGAGCAGGTATGCAGCGGAAATACGGGTCACGCCGAGGTCGTGCAACTCACCTTCGATCCACAGGTCATTTCCTACCCGGAAATTCTGGAGATCTTCTTCGCGACACACGATCCGACGACTCGCGACCGTCAGGGGAACGACGTCGGGCCGCAATATCGGTCTGTCGTCTTCGCGCACGATGATGAACAGGAACGGGCGGCTGCGGAGGTCATGGCCCGGCTCGATGCCGAGAACGCGTTCGAGGCTCCGATCGTAACAGAACTCGATCGGCTCGAGACCTTCTGGCCGGCCGAGGACTACCACCGCGACTATTTCGCCCGCAACGGACGACAGCCGTACTGCATGTTCGTTATCGCGCCCAAAGTGGCGAAGATGCGGAAAGCGTTCGCGCATCGACTGAAAGACTGAACGCGAGAGGGAAGCCCCCGATGCAGTTCCGCCCGTTCGAGATGGAACGCTGGCAGTCTCTCTGGGAGAACCGGGTTCGGTACAACCTGTCGGAGAGCGGCGTCACTCCCTTCACGCTGCAGGAACTGACGGAGCTGACCGGTGCAGATCCGTCGGCCACGGGTCTGGGCTACGGGCATACCGAAGGATCGCCCCTTCTTCGGGAGCGTATTGCCGCCCTGTATCCGGGAGCGACACCCGAAGAAATTCTGGTGACCAGCGGGAGCGCGGAGGCCAACTTCATCGCCTGTTGGACACTTGTCGAACCGGGAGACCGGGTGGTCGTGGTCACACCGACCTACGGCCAGACGCCCGGTCTGGTCCGGAGTCTGGGTGCGGAGTTCATCGAGCTTCCGCTCGAAGAGGATCTTGGCTGGCAGCCGGCACCGGGTGCCGCCGCCGCGATGATCGGCCCGGGTACTCGACTCGTAGTGATCACGAATCCGAACAATCCGACCGGGGCAGTGCTGTCGCCTTCATCGCTGGCCGAAATCGTGGACGCAGCGGAGAGAGCGGGCGCCTGGATTCTGGCCGACGAAGTCTACGCAGGTGCGGAGCTGGCCGGACCGGTGACGCGTACCGTCTGGGGTGGCGCGCGACGTGTCGTCGCCACCGCGTCGCTTTCGAAGGCCTACGGTCTTCCCGGCCTGCGGATCGGGTGGCTGGTCGCGGACCGGAGTTTTCGGGACGAAATGTGGGCCAGGAAGGACTACACGACGATCGCGCCCTCGGTACTGAGCGATCACCTGGCCGCCGCCGCCCTCGAGAGCGAGGCTCGCGCCAGAATTCTCGCGCGCACGCGCCGAATTCTCTCGCGACATTTCGCGATTCTCGACGCCTGGGTCACGGGCCTGGCGGGAGTACTTCGGTATCGGCCGCCGGATGCCGGGGCGATCGCATGGATCGGCTACGATCTTCCGGTGGGGTCGGACGATCTGGCCGAACGGCTGAGGGCCGAGCGTGACACGCTCCTGGTTCCAGGCAGTCAGTTCGGTCTCGGCGGCTATTTCCGTGTGGGGTTCGGATATTCGGAAGACCATCTCCGAGGAGGCCTGGAGGCGCTCACCGGCTTACTCATCGAGTTGAGCGAAACTCGAGTCGCTACCTCCTCGTAGGATCACGGGAGGCCGGCCGCTGGTGGCTCGCCCCGCGTAAACAGGAGGTAGGAGATGCGTAATCCCGGAACTGCAGCCGTTCTGAGTCTGCTCGTTCCCGGCGTCGGACAGATATACAACGGGACGTTCTGGCGAGGTCTCTTCTGGCTGATCGTCACGCCCGGATTCTGGATCGGAACCGGTGGTTTCTTCGGCTGGGTGGCACACGTGGTCGCGGCGATCACTGCCCACAACTACGCGAAGGAACACCCGCACCGCTGATATTCTCCCCCGCCGGATCTCGCGGATTTCGCGAGCCGGCATTCGGGCCGGGCGGGGCTCCGCTGTGGGGCCCCGCTTTCGCGTCTTCGGTACGTCCGCCTTCGGCTCTCCGAAGCACGGGAACGGTTCGCTCTTTGGAACGAAGCCGGATCTCGACTATCTTGCCGCCCATGTTGCGACTGCATCCCTACGAATACCACCGTCCCCGACGGCTGGAGGAAGCCCTCGATCTGCTCGCCGAGCATGGAGACGATGCCATGCCGATAGCGGGCGGAACGGACCTGGTGCCCAACATGAAGCACGGACTGTTCACGCCGGGGCATCTGGTCTCCCTCGGCCGGGTCGAGGAACTCCGCGGATTCGACCGCGCCGATGACGGTGCGATCCGTATCGGCGCCGCCGAGAGCCTCGATTCCGTGAGCCGCGATCCGCGCATTCGAGAGGACTGGCCCATTCTGGCCGACGCGTGCTCCCGGATCTCGGGACCCCAGCTCCGGCGAATGGGGACGCTGGGTGGCAACGTCTGCCTCGACACCCGTTGCACCTACTACAACCAGACCCGCTTCTGGCGCGAGTCGCTCGGTTTCTGCCTGAAGAAGGACGGCGACGTGTGCCACGTCGTGCCCGGCGGAACCCGTTGCGTAGCGGCACACTCGGCCGACGGCGCGACCGCCCTGTGCGCGATCGGAGCCGAACTCGAGATCGCGAGCCCCGGAGGAGAGCGGCGCACGGTACCGATCGATGCTTTCTTCACCTCCGACGGGGTGTGGAACCGTCGGATGGAGAGAGGTGAGATCCTCGTTGCCCTGCACCTGCCGCCGGGCACACCCGGAACACGAGCGGCATTCCGGAAGCTGCGGATTCGCGATGCGATCGATTTTCCGCTCGCGAACGTCGCGGCCGTCGTACACTTCGACCCGGCGGGTGCGGCGGAATCTCTTCGACTGTACGTATCCGGGATGGGCTCCTATCCGCGCAAGGTCGGGAAGGTCGATGAGATCGTCGCGGCAGGGCCGCTCGATGACGGCCGGATCGAGGCAGTGGCCGAGCAGGCGTTCCGGCAGTGTCACCCGCTGGCGAACATCACGGCGGACGCCGAGTGGCGGCGAGCCATGATCCCGGTGATGGTCTCCCGTGTCCTGCGAGGTCTGATCGAGCCGAACCCGGACTGATCGTTTACGCGGGCGATTCGCCGCGCCGGCTTCTACAGACGAAGAAGGGGGCGCGAAGCGTGGCGGCCCCGCACCCCCTTCCCCCGCCTACGGCGCGATGCCCGAAGCCTCATGGGCTCCGAGCGTCCGCCAGGTCCACTCACACCGAAGCCACGTCCGATCCAAACGGTTCGAACACCGCTTCGACGAAATCGAACACGTCGTCGAAGAGACTGAAGATCTGCGTCAGCGCGGCCACCTCGTCGTTCGTCAGCGGACTTCCGCCCCCGTCGGTGAACACCGGAGCGGAGGCTGTGCCGCTGATCAGCACGACCGGGTCGCCATTGTGAAGCACGGTTCCCGACAGGCTGTCGTCCTGCTCGATCATGGCGTCGAACACCGTGACATTGCCGCCATCCCTGATCGTCATCGTCACGTCCAGAGCGATTTCGGAGGCGTTCAGGTCGATCTCGGTTCCGGCATCAACTACGACCCTGATCCCCTCATCGTCCATCCAGAGGTCGTAACTGAGATCCACCTGCATCGACTCGGAGGCGTTGTCGAGCGTGACCGTCTGTTCCAGATCGAAGTCCAGTCGGCGCGTCCCGTCACTTATGAAGCCCATACCCGTAGCGGTCGCCTGGATATTCTCACCCAGGAGGGCATAGCTGGCGGTGACGAGATAGTCGAGCCGCGTGACACCGTCGGTCTCAGCCCGGACCCCGAGACGCGTGGCGGCCGCATCGCCCTCGTCCGTGAGATCCAGAAGTCCCACTTCGTTCAGGGGAATGGCCGGCTGTTCGGTGAACGGATCTACGGCATAGAGAATGAACCGGATGCCGTTCGTCGGGGCGCCGGCCCGATCGGTCATCGCATAACGACCGAGCCCCTCATCCCATTCGAAGGTCCTGCCGAGGAAATTGCTCGGAAAGATCGGCTCCATGGAGAAGGAAGGATCGATCAACCGCTGCGCGTTGAACGGCTGCACCGGGCGGGTGACGGAAGAGGGAATCAGTTGAGGCAGCGCGCCGCCCTCGGCCTCTATGGCGGGGCTGACCAGGGACAGCGACATCATCACGTCGCTGTCGCCATCCAGCCGAGTTTCCATCTCCGACACGGCCTGGGCCGTCGCGGTGGGATAACGGCGTGACCGGGCCCGTCGGACCATCGTCGCCGCACCCGGCGAGCGCTGCGCCCGCGAGGATCGTCGTCAGAATGAGAGGTCCAGCGGTGATTCGATAGCGCATCAGATTCCCCCTGAATTACCGGATTCACGGCCGCCTGGCTGCGCGGCTCGAGCCTGCGTACGCAGCAAGACACATGCCCTCGGCGGCAGACTCCGTAACTGCAACCATGGAAGCATGATGCACAATGCGGGTGACCCGGCGACGCCGGGATTCTTCTGATGAATCTGCACGGTGTCGTCATGAATTGCGGGAGCCACTTCAACTTGACGGGAGGGTGCGGCGCCGGAAAGTTGCGCGACCCGCGTTCCGGTTCGGACAGGTCGTCGCCCGGCGACGTCCGGCGGCGGGCTCCAGGAGTCGGAACCCGAAACAACGAATGAAGAAGTCAGGAGACCCGGTGTCACGGATAGGTATACTGGTCGGGGGCGGCCCCGCGCCCGGCATCAACAGCGCGATCAGCTCGGCGGCTCTCAAGGTGATCGATGAGGGACACGAAGCGATCGGGATCTACGATGGATTCTCGCATCTGATCGAAGGACGCACCGACATGGTCCGTCCGCTCACCGCGGAGGAGGTGTCGCGGATTCACGCGACCGGCGGATCGATCCTTCGCACCTCCCGAGCGAATCCCACCCGATCCCGCGAGACGCTGGATCGGGCCGTCGGTTCGCTCGACGCGCTGGGCATCGCACGCCTGGTGACGATCGGCGGCGACGACACCGCCTTCGGTGCGCGCGAGATCGCAGCAGCCGCGGAGGGCAGAATCCGGGTCGCTCACGTTCCCAAGACGATCGACAACGACCTCCCGTTGCCCGGTGACATGCCGACCTTCGGTTTCGAGACGGCTCGGGACCTCGGCTCGCGGATCGCCCAGAACCTGATGGAGGATTCGCGGGCTACGAGTCGCTGGTTCTTCGTGACGGTCATGGGCCGGAAGGCCGGCCACCTGGCGCTGGGGATCGGAAAGTCGGCCGGGGCCACGGTGACGGTGATTCCCGAAGAGTTCACCACGGAGCCGATCACTGTGGATCACGTCTGCACGATTCTCGAGGGCGCGATTCTCAAGCGGCGAGTCATGGGCCGGCCCGACGGTCTGATCGTCCTGGCCGAGGGGCTCGGAGAGAAGATGGACCCGGAGGAGCTGGCCGGGATGCCCGGCGTGGAAGTCGAGTACGACTCGTACGGTCACCTTCGGCTGGCCGAGATTCCGCTCGAGACGATCCTCCGCCGGGAGGTGCAGCGGCGGTTCGCGTCGAGAGGAACGAGCGTGCCGATCACGGATCTGCGAGTGGGCTACGAGTTGCGCTGCGCACCTCCCGTGCCCTTCGACGTCGATTACACCCGGACCCTGGGGTATGGCGCCGCGCGCTTTCTCCTGGCCGATGAGGTCAGCGGGCCACTGCGGCTCGGTGGCATCGTGACACTCTCGCATTCCGGGCATCTCAGCGTCCGTCCGTTCGAGGAGTTTCGCGATCCCGAGACCGGCCGTACCGCAGTGCGACTCGTGGAGATCGACTCGGAAGACTACCGGGTCGCCCGACAGTACATGCTTCGACTGGAAACGCGGGATCTGGAAGATCCTGCAATGCTCGAGGAACTCGCGCGCGAGGCGAAGATGAAGCCCGAGGAATTCGCCGAGCGGTTCTCATGTGCCGTGAACGGCTATTCGACCGAGTCCTGATCGTGTCCCCGCGAGCCGAAGGGGAGAGATTTCGCACGGTCGTCTTCGATCTGGATGGCACGCTGATCGACAGCGAGGACCTGATCCTCGCCTCGTTCCGGCACACGATGCGGACCCACTTCGGAGAGGCTCCGCCGGACGAATCCTGGCGCCGGACGATCGGCCGACCCCTCGCGGTCCAGGTTCGGGACTTCGCCCGAACCGACGAGGAGGCCGAAGCGATGATCCGGACCTATACGGATCATAATCTCTCGCAGCACGACCGTCTCGTGCGCGCGTTCGATGGCATTCGGGAAGCGCTCGAGGAGCTTCTCCGGCGCGGGCGGACGCTGGCGATCGCCACGAGCAAGAGGCGGACAGCCACGCGAATGGGACTCGCCGCCTGCGGCCTTCCGGAACACTGGTTCGCTTCGATCGTCACCGCGGACGATGTGACGCGCCACAAGCCCGATGCCGAGCCGGTTCTGCGGGCCCTTTCGCAGTCGGGCGAGGAACGGACCGAGAGCGCCGTCTTCGTCGGAGACAGTGTTCACGACATGCGTTCGGGCCGCGCGGCGGGAGTCGCTACGGCCGCCGTCCTCTGGGGTCCGAACGACCGCGCGGTGCTCTCCCCGGAGTCGCCCGATCTATGGATCGAACGGCCCGAGGAGATCCCGGAGCTCATCGCCGCGAGCTGAGGACGCGGCGCCGCACCGAAGGCTCACGCACCCGGAGAATCGCCCTCGCCCGCGCCCGTTCCGCCGGCTGCCGCTTCACTCGAGCTCGCCTCGGGCGGGAGCAGCGCGACCTCCATCGCGTCGTCCAGGGTCTCGGCGAGGTGGAATTCCAGCGCTTCGCGAGTCTCCTGCGGGAGGTCGTCCAGGTCTCCCTCGTTGTCTTTCGGCAGAATGATGTGCTGAATCCCGGCCCTCTGGGCCCCAAGCACCTTCTCCTTCACGCCGCCGATCGCGAGCACCCGCCCCGAGAGAGTGAGCTCGCCCGTCATCGCGACATCCGCCCGGACCGGACGCTCGCTGAGTGCCGAGATCATCGCGATCGACATCGCGATGCCCGCGGACGGCCCCTCCTTCGGCACCGCACCGGCCGGCACGTGAATGTGGATCTCGTGGTCCTTGAGCTTCTCCTCCGGGATTCCGAGCGCTTCCGCGCGAGTGCGTGCATACGTCAGGCCCGCCCGGGCGCTCTCCTTCATCACGTCGCCCAGCTGTCCCGTCAGCACCAGTCCGTCGCGTCCGGGCATGACGCTGCACTCGACCAGCATGATGTCGCCTCCGAACGGCGTGTAATACATGCCCGTGGCGACACCGACGGTGTCCTCCTCCAGCTTCTTCGCGGGGTGAACCTTCGGCTGTCCGATGAGATCGCGCAGATCGTCCGCTCCCACATTCACCGTCTCGGCCTGGCCCGAGGCGATGCGCCTCGCGCTCTTTCGAGCGATCGAGCCCAGTTCCCGCTCCAGATTCCGAACTCCCGCCTCCCGCGTGTAGCTCGAGATGATCTCCCGGATGGCTTCGTCCTCCACCTCCAGCTGATCGTCGCGGAGACCGTTCAGTTCTTCCTGGCGTGGCAACAGGTAACGCTTGGCGATCTCAAGCTTCTCGTTCTCGGTGTAGCCGGCGAATTCGATCGCCTCCATCCGATCCTTCAGCGGGCCCGGGATCTGATGCGGGAAGTTCGCGGTCGCGATGAACATCACATCCGAAAGATCGAAGGGGATCCCGAGGTAATGGTCTACGAATGCTTCGTTCTGCGCCGGGTCGAGCACCTCCATCAGCGCCGCCGAGGGATCGCCCTGAAATGAGACTCCCAGCTTGTCGACTTCGTCGAGCAGAAATACGGGGTTCTTGCTGCCCGCGCGCTTCAGCCCCTCGATGATCCTGCCGGGAAGCGCTCCCACGTAGGTCCTGCGGTGGCCTCGTATATCCGCCTCGTCACGAGCGCCCCCGAGCGACACCCGAACGTACTTCCGACCCATCGCATCGGCGATCGACTTCGCGATGGACGTCTTTCCGACTCCGGGCGGTCCGACGAACAGGATCGTCGATCCGGTCCGGTCGTCCGGCTGGCCCTTCAGTGCGGGATCGATCGCTTCGCCGTCGGACCCGCCCTCTTCCGCGGATTCTGACTCGCCTTCGCCGGAAGCGATCTCACGCTCCGCCGCCCGATCGCTCTGCAGCTTGCGCACTGCCAGAAAATCGAGAACCCGATCTTTCACGTCCTGGAGCCCGTAGTGGTCCCGCTCCAGTATCTCTTCCGCGAGATCGAGGTCGAAGCGGTCTTCGGTGGTCTCGTTCCACGGGAGGTCGGCCACCGTCTCGAGAAACGTCCTGATGACCTGCGACTCGGCCGCCTCCCGTGGAATCCTCTCGAGTCGGCGCAACTCGCGATCCACCTCCGCCCGGGCTTCCTCCGACAGTTCGAGGGCGTCCAGTCGCTCCGTGAGCTCCTCGATATCTTCGGAGTCGCCGTCGTCGCCCAATTCCGACTGGATCGCCTTCATCTGCTCCCGGAGGAAGATCTCGCGCTGCCGCTCACCCAGCTCTTCCTGCACCTTGCTGCGGATCTGTGCCTGCGCCTCGAGCAGACCGATCTGCCGTTGAAGGTGGAGCAGCAGTTTCCTGAGTCGCTCTTCTACCGAGAGCGTCTCCAGCAATTCCTGCTTTTCCTCCGTCTCCAGCTCCGTATAGAAAGCGATCAGGTCGGCCATCTCGCCGGGACTCGTCACGCTGCCGAGAAGATGATCCACGATCTCCTTCGGAACGCCGCGAAGACGGCTGAGCTGGGCTGCCCGCTCCTGAACTTCCTTGTAGAGCGCGGCGAACGCCGCGTTGTCGGGATCGATGGGCTGGAGCGGGTCGAGTCTGCGGACTACCGCTTCCAGATACCCTTCCTTCTCGTGGACCTCGAGCATCGATCCACGACCGACGCCCTGGACTACCAGCTGAATGCCGCCGGGCACCTTCTGGACCTGTGCGATTCGGACGATCGTTCCCACCCGGTGCAGTGCCTCCGGCGTCGGCTCTTCGGTCGCAGCGTCCTTCTGCGCGACCGCGAACAGGAGTCGATCCCCTTCCATGGCACTGTCGATGGCGGCCACCGTCTTGTCCCGTCCGGCGGCGATCGGCGCCGCGACCGACGGAAACACGACGGTGCCCCGCAGCGGAAGCACCGGGAGTCGAAGCCGGCCCGGAAGATCTTCTCCGTCGCCGCTCTTCGAACGCTCGTCGTCTTCCGCCTCCCAGAGGATCTCCACGTCCTCGGATTCCACGAGGACCGGCTCGCCTTGCTGGAGGTACAGGACGGGCGGAGTATTGTATCGGTCGATCATGTTCGATTCCGTTCTCTTCTCGAGTCTGGGTACCGGCAGTCCGGTCGGTTTGCAGCCACGCTCCACCCAGGGAACGTCGCCGATGTTCGGTTCAATCTTCAACGGTATGTGCAGGATACAGGCCGCCTTTCACGGCTCGGAAGGCGGGTTTTCACGCCGTTCTGGCACGATTCGCGACGGTGCCGTCCAGTCGTTGCGCCGTATCGGCAGACGGGTCGCAGCCCTGGTCCCTGTCACCGGATTGATTCTGCTGTCCGGCTGCTTTCCCTCTCCCGTAGATACCGCTTCGACCCTCGCGAGTTCTGGCCCGTTCGTACGATCTCCCTATATCCAGAATGTCACCACCGATGCCGCCACCGTCATCTGGATGACCCGCACTGCCTCGATCGATTCGCTTCGATTCCGTATCGCGGCTTCATTCGACGAGGGGCCGGCTTCCGACGGCGATGCGTCTCCGTGGCGGTGGACCGAAATCGAAGATCGGGGACACGGCGTCCGAGCAGCGCGCCTCACGGGACTGCCCGCCGATTCGAGGATCGAATACGAAGTGCTCGCGGAGGGAGGCTCGTCGGGATCGCACGAGTTTCGAACCTCGCCTCCGGCAGGCCGGAGCGGACCGATCCGCGTCCTTCTGTTCGGCGATTCCGGGTGGGGGTCCGAGGGGCAGATTCAACTCTCGCGGCAAATGGAGAGAATGGAGTGGGACCTGTCGATTCACGTGGGCGACATAGCCTACAATGACGGGTCGGAGAGCGATTTCACGGAGCGGCACTTCAGGGTCTATCGGCGAATGCTCGCGCGTCTGCCCTTCTTTCCGTCAATCGGGAATCATGACGTGCGCGCGGACGCAGGCGCATCCTACGATCGGGCATTCGACTGGCCCGGTCGCAGCACGGGAAGGCGCTACTATTCCTTTCGATGGGGCCCGGTGCTCTTCCTCGCGCTCGATACGAGCAGCCGGACGGCGGCTGTCGACGGACTGTGGAACGGAACCGGCCCGCAGTTCTCCTGGCTCAGGGAGAGACTGAGGGACGCGAGCTCCGACTCGACAGTGGCCTGGACGATCGTATTCGGACACCACCCGCCGTACAGCCACGCCGTCGGAATCAGCGGACATGGTCAGAATCGGGAACTCCGCCGAAACCTGACGCCGATGTTCGACCGTTACGGCGTCGATCTCGTGGCCTCCGGACACGACCATCACTACGAGAGACTGCACGCCGTACGGGACGGAAGACCGGTTCCCGATGGCTGCGGCCCGGTCTACGTCGTGCAGGGAGCCGGGGGCGCCTCCCGATACGCCCGCGCCGTCGACAGCTCCCAGTTCACTGCATTCGCGTCGCGCGACTTCTCCTTTACGGAACTGGTCATCGAAGGTGATCGAATTCGCGGACGGACGATCGGGACCGACGGGGCCGTTCTCGATGAGTTTCTGATTCGGCCCTACGTAGGACCGGACGCAGCCGGGTGCGGCGGCTGAAGCTGGAAGGGAGATGCGGCGCGGCGCGCCCGGCGTGGTGCGTGTACGGCCGGCTGGCGGCGGGCGTGATTACGGTGAGTGCATGTCCTGCGGCGGTGGTCGCGCAGGAAACGGAGCCATCCGAGCGCGCCGAGGCCTTCGCGACCGCCGATTCGATCCGGGCGTCGTACGCCCGTCCCGAGCGAGAACCGCCGACCGACTGGGTCGACGTCGTGGAATTTCCCCTCAAGGTGGTGGGCTTTCCTTTCCAGCTCGTGCTGGTGGACCTTCCGGGCTGGATCGCGGGCCAGGTGCTGGTGCCACGCGCGCCCAGCGCTCTCGTGAGAGCCTACCGATCCGTGGAGAACTGGGGATTCCGACCCGCGATCCGAACTTCGATCGGGCCTCGGAGTGCAGCCGCCGTAGAGGGGCAGTTGTTCCGCTTCGAACCGCTGTACCTGCATTCCGCCCTGTCCCGCCGGGGGTCACAGAGACATCGAGTCGGCGTTCTGATCGCTGATCCGGGTCACTCCTTCGTCGCCGAGGTGAAATGGCAGCGGGATGCTCAGCTCACTTTCTATGGGATCGGCCCCGGCAGCGACCCGGACCGCGGCCTGTACCGCCGTGACTACTGGGACCTGCGCGCTCGAGGCACGACCCGGCTCACACGACGTGTCCAGCTGGATGCCGGGGTGGGATTCGAGAGCAACGACGTCGATCTTCCCGTCTGGTCGGACGACGAATCGATCTGGGACGAATTCGACACCTCGGAGCTGTACGGTGCGGACGAAGAAACTCGCTATTTGCGCGTCGACGGAGGCGTGACGTTCGATCTCACGGGACGCCGGAGGTTTCAGGACACGGGAGTATGGCTGCGTCTGGGGGGAGGCGTGTGGCGCGGAATCGGCGATACTCCTTCCGACTTCCACGCGATCACGGTGATCGCGCAGGGATACCTTCCGATCAACCACCGCCAGCAGCTCGCCCTTCGTGGAATCACGCGGTTGGCCCGCGCCGACGGCGGCAGCGGGATTCCCTTCTTCCACCTCAGCCGGCTCGGGGGCAGTCGGACTGCCATCGGGTATTCGAGCTCCCGATTCACGGACAACGACATGCTCTCGCTGGTCGCCGAGTGGCGATACGAGGTATGGCGGGACATCCATGACATCGTTCGTTCCGAGTTCTTCCTCTATTTCGGGGAGGGAACGGTACAGCGGCGGCTGGGCGAGGTATCGACCGGCGACTGGCAGGCGTCCTTCGGAATCGGTGCCCGGATGGTGATGAAGGAGCGCCTCCTGGGCGTGGCGTTTCTCGGGTTCAGCGACGAAGACGTCCAGGTCGGAATCCGCGGAGACTGGCCGCTTTGAGCGTCCGAAGAGGACCGATTCGGCGGTCGATCGGGGCCGGGGGCGCGCAGGCCGCCTGGCTCGCAGGTCTGCTGTGCGCGGTCAGCGGGGGTTGCGCGCGATCTTCTCCGCCGTCGCTTCGGCCGGAGCCGATCGCATGGGCCGACACACTGCCGATACCCGAGCCGCCGGCCCGTGAACCGCTCGAGGTTCCGAGGATCATGGACGATGCTGTGGCGGGGGAGGTCTCCCGCGTGCTCTCGATTCGGGGGGCCGTTGGGAAGCGTCACGAGGCGCAGAATCTGACTCGTTTCGATGACGTGGTTCCCTCCGCCTGGTTCGAGCACCGCAACGCCAGGACTCGACTGACGCCCGAGCAGATGGAGGTCGGGCCCACCGCAGGGAGTGGTCCCGATACTACGGGAGTGCTGGAGATCATCTCGGCCAAAGTCCAGGGCGTGTCGCCGGGATTCAACATCCGGGACGCACGGGGCGACCGGTACGTGGTCAAGTTCGACCCGAAGGGATTCCTGCACATGAGCAGCGCAGCCGGCGTGATCTCGAATCGCCTGATGTATGCCGCCGGATATCATGTGCCCGAAGACTTCGTCTTCGTCTTCTCGAAGTCGAAGTTGAAGGTCGCCGAGGGCGCGACGATCCGCGGCGAGGATCTCGAAGAACGACCCCTGACGCTGGACGTGGCCCTGGACGTGCTCGCAATGACGGACACTCTGCCTGACGGGCGCTACCTGGCGGTGACCTCGAAGTTCGTTCCCGGACCTCCCAAGGGACCCTTCTTCTTCGACGGAGTCCGCCCGGATGACCCGAACGACTGGTATCACCATGAGCATCGACGTGAGCTGAGGGGCCTGTACGTGGTTTCGTCGTGGCTCAACCACGTGGACATGCGGTGGATGAACACGATGGATGCCTACGTGCCACCGGGTTACCTGAAGCACTACCTGATCGATTTCGCGGCGAGCCTCGGGTCCGGAACGACGCGTCCGCACGAGCCGCGCGAGGGCCGGGAATACAACGTGGACCTATGGCCATCACTGGGACGCGTGTTCAGCCTGGGCTTTTACCAGGTCGGGTGGGAGGGCCGGGAGTGGGAAGTGATCGATCCGACGATCGGCTGGCTCGAGGGAGAGGACTTCGACCCCGCCGGCTGGAAGCCGAACTGGCCGAACCGGGCGTTCCAGCTCGCGACGGATCGCGACGGGTACTGGGGCGCCAAGCTGGTGGGCTCGTTCACCGATGCACAGATTCGTTCGGCGGTGAGGGCGGGCCGGCTTCCGTCCCCGCGAGCGGCCGACACGCTGGCGAAGATCCTGATGGTCCGGCGCGACCGGGTGGTGGATCACTGGTATCGGAAGGTCTCGCCCCTCGAGAACTTCTCCGTCGTGTCGAATCCCGAGAGCGCGGACGGCGCGACCGTCCGCCGGGTGGCGATCGAATTCGAAGACCTGGGGCGCCGGAAGGGTCTGTGGAAGGCTGAAGCCATCCTCTACCGCTGGAGATTCGAGCACGAGGAGCTGGACCGCGACTGGCGCGGTCAGGAGCCCGCGAGAGCTCGAGACGGGCCCCAGCGGATCATCCTGACGTCCGGAGATCGGGATTCAGGGAGCCGACCTCCGGCGGTCAACCCGACCGGAGCGAAAGCCCTGGCAAAACTGGAGATCCAGGTGGAGCATCGGATGAGCGGAGAGCGGCAGCCGGCAGCCACGGTCTGGCTGGAGTGGCTGGCGTCATCGCAGCGATACCGGGTCGCGGGCGTGGAGCACTGAGCCGTTGCCCACGAGACTGGTTCGACACCGGGCAGATGTCCCGGATGCTTTCGATCGCGTCGCCCGTCGCTACGATCTGCTTACGGGTTTGAACCCGGGGTATCGACGTCACCTGGCCATGAGTGCCCGGCGATTGGAGCTCGAACCGGGATCCCGCGTTCTGGATCTCTGCTGCGGAACGGGTCTCTCCACGCGTGCGATCGCGTCCGAGATCCCCGGGGCCGAGATCGTGGCACTCGATGCGTCCGCGGGAATGCTGGCCGTGGCACGCGGCAAGCCGACCGGAACCGATGTCCAATTCGTGCTCGGCGACGCGATGGCCCCGGAAGAGGCGGGCATCCGGGGCCCGTTCGATGGGATATTGATGGCATACGGCATCCGCAACGTGCCGGACCCGGACGACTGCCTCCGCCGACTCTATCGGCTGCTTCGTCCCGGGGGATCGATCTGCTTTCATGAATATTCCGTGGCCGACTCGGCGCGAAGCCGGGTGGTCTGGAACGCGGTGAGCCTGGGTGTCGTCATCCCGAGCGGTTTCCTGCTTTCGGGCTCGACCCGGATCTATCGTTACCTCCGACGGAGCGTGAACGAGTTCGATGGGGTTCGTGGCTTCGAGCGGCGCCTGTCTCGGGCCGGCTTCGACGAAGTCCGCACAGAACCGATGGACGGGTGGCAACGGGGCATCGTGCATTCCTTCCTGGCGCGCCGTCCCGAATGAGCGGCGGACGGCCGGTACCCCTCTGGGATGGGCATCGGGACGCAGCCCCACCTGGCCTGACGGCGATCGTCTGCGGGGGCGGCCTCGCCGGCCTCGCCGCGGCGACCGTTCTCGCCGAACGGGGAGTCTCCGTTTCGGTCCTCGAAGCGGAGCACGAAACGGGCGGGCGGCTTCGCACCTGGCCGGTGACCCTTCCCGATGGCACCGTGCTCGGAATGGAGCGCGGCTTTCACGCGTTCTTTCGCCAGTACTACAACCTCAGGGCTCTGCTTCGGCGCACCGATCCGGAACTGAGCCGCCTGATCCCTCTGCCGGATTACCCGGTTCTGGGCCCCGAGGGCCGGGTGCAGTCATTCGAGGGCCTGCCGACTCGTGTTCCGGCGAATTTCCTGGCCATCATCCGGCGGGCCGAGACATTCCGCTGGCGCGACCTGCTGCGGGTGAACGGACGCGCGGCCCTGGAGATGCTCCGTTACCATCCCGAGCGCACCTATGCCCGGTTCGATGCACTCACCGCCCGGGAATATCTGGACTCGCTGAACTTCCCGCTCGACGCCCGCCGGATGCTGTTCGACGTCTTCTCCCACTCCTTCTTCAATCCCGAGGAGGAGATGTCGGCGGCCGACCTCCTGATGATGTTTCATTACTATTTTCTCGCGAACGACGAAGGACTCGTTTTCGATGTGCTCGACGACACGTTCGAGAGAGCCCTTCTGGCACCGCTGCGGGAGTATCTCGAATTACGCGGCGTGAGCTTCGACCTCGGTCGACGGGCCATGGCGCTGTCTCGGGCCGAGAGTCATGGCCCCGCCGGGAGCGGCAGCGCCCCGACGACATCTCGCTGGAGAGTCTCGCACGAAGAGTCCGACGGGTCGGCCAGCGCCCGGGAGCAGGAGGCCGATCTCGTAGTCCTCGGCCTGAACGTATCGGGGCTCCGGTCCCTGATCGACGCATCTCCGGCGGTAGGAGATCCGTCGTGGCGCTCTCGAGTCGGATCCCTGCGGGAGACTCGACCGTTCGCCGTATGGCGGCTGTGGCTGGACCGACCGACGGCCGAGGGTCGAGCGGCGTTCGTCGGCACGGCGGGATTTCCTCTGCTCGACAATATCTCGCTCTACCATCTCTTCGAGGCCGAAAGCAGCAACTGGGCGGATCGAACCGGCGGAAGCGTCGTCGAGCTCCACGCCTACGGCATGCCGGAAAGCGTGACGGAGGCGGAGATCCGGAGGTCCATGCTGTCCGGCCTGCACGAGTTGATTCCCGAAACGCAGGGGGCCGGAGTCGTGCACCAGGAGTTCTTCGTCGAGCGAGACTGCCCGGCGTTCCCGCCATCCGGACACTCGCAGCGCCCCGGCGTGGAGACACCGGAACCCGGACTCGCGCTCGCCGGCGACTTCGTCCGGATGGACTTTCCCACTGCTCTGATGGAACGTGCCACGGCATCCGGATTTCTAGCTGCCAGTGTGCTGCTGCGACCCTACGGCGTCCGTCCCGAACCCCTGCGTTCGGTCGCGCCGAGAGGTCCGATCGGCTGATGGGTCGGGATCGACGTCGCGACCGTCAGAGCGCCTGCTGGAAAAGGACCATCGCCACCATGGCGATGCTGACGAGAAGCGCGATCACCGAGCGGCGGCCGGTTTCGAATGCGTCCGGCAGAAGTTCTGCGAGAACCATGAGCACCATGGCGCCTGCCGCGAATCCGATGCCGTAGGGCAACAGCGATCGGAAGGACGCAACGAACAGGAACGAGGGAACGGCGAGTAGCGGTTGCGGCAGCGAAGACACGATGCTCCAGCCCGCACAAGCCGTGAGGCTCGCTCCGCGAGGTCGCAGCACCGCACTGATGGCCAGGCCTTCCGGGACGTTGTGCACGGAGATCGCCGCGGTGATGACGATGGCCTTCGGCGACGGAATGTACGGTCATTACGAGGACGATCAGTGCCATCTTCCTTGCATCTTCGCCGCGGATCGCTCCGAACTGCAGCTCCTGATCGCCGAGAAGCCGACCGGCGGCGAGGACGAACATCACACCGAGGTTCGCACCCACCAGAGTCGCAAGTCGTCCGACTTCAGCTCCCTCGGACAGGAGCCCGAAACTGGCTCCCAGCATCAAGCCCGAAGCGAGCGCGTTGGCGTAGGCGAGAGTGCGGGGCGATACGCGGCGGGCGAACGCGAACGGGACGGCGCCGAGGCCGGTCGCGAGTGCGGTCAACAGGCCGTACAGGAATACCTGTAGCAGGGGCGGAAGAGAGCTCACCCCACCAGGCCTCTGAGCAGGACGACGAACCCCGTCGCGACCGAGGTGACGAGACCGATGCTCACCGGGCCGGCTCGCTCGTAGGCCTCGGGAAGCAGTTCGGAAAGGACGAGGTAGGTAAGCCCGCCCACGGCGAATCCGAGGGCCCACGGCCGCAGACCCGGAATCGTGGGCACCACCGTGAAGGCGACCAGGGCGAAGAGGACCTGCCCGATGTTCGCCGCCACTGCCAGGCCCGCCGTACGTATCACTCCGAGGCCCGAAGACCGGAGGACCGAACCCAGGATCGCCGCCTCGGGGATGTTGTGCACCGCGAGAGCGAGCGCGACCAGAATTCCGAACGGAAGGCTCTCCAGCATGGCCAGGCCGATCGCGATCTACATCCTCCACCCCCGATGCGCGGTGTGAAGAATAGGTGTAGCCGATGCCGAGGAGTCCTCCGATCGCTGCCGGCACCGGGTTGCCGACGAGCGCCGTCTCCGCGAGCAGGTAGGCCGTACCCAGCATGAACCCGGCAGCGAGGGAGTTTGCCCACCCGATCCAGGCGGAGGGGACCGCCTGCCGGCTTCGTAGCGGCAGGATTCCGATCGGAGCCACGCATGCCGAGAGCGCAGAGAAGGCGAGGACGACGAGGATCGGCTGCATGGGTGGCAAGCTAGCCGACGGAAGCGGGTCGCGGGAGCGTCAACGACGGACGCCTGCGGAGTCTCGAGTGTATCCGGAGGGTGAAAGACGACGTCCCGGCCGTCCGATGCGGCGGCCGGGACGTCACGGTCCTCGAACCGGCGGATCGCCTCAGCTGCCGGGAGGGAATTCCGACATGATCTTGGCGACCGCCTCGTTGATGTTCTTCTCGCGGTCTTCGGGGCTCTGACTGCCTCCCGAAAGAGTCTTCGTGCCGACTCCCTGCCAGACCATCTTCTGCGAATCGGTGTCGAACAGCCCGATGATCAATGATCCTTCGGTGTAGTTCTGTGTGTACGTGGTGCTCGAACCTCCGCCCCAGCCGCCGTATCCATAGCCCCCGTAATACCCGCCCGGCCATCCGGAGCTGACGGTCTGCAGAGTCGTCCGGTCCTGGGTCGTGACCTGAAATCCGACACCCAGGTCGGCGTCCCGCCCGGAGGTCGCCTTCCGCAGGCCCTTGGCGTTCAAGTTCGACTCGATCGCTGCCTGAATCCGCGAATCCACGAGATCCCCGAGTCCGCTGGAATAGGCTCCGTCGACCCAGGCGTACGTCTGATAGGTGCCGAAATTCGCGGTCGGATCCCAGTCCGCGTTCGTGTCGATCCCGCTTCCGCACGCACTCAGCATGAGACTGGCTGCCATGCAGGCCAGGAAGTTCCTGTTCATGATCGAGTCTCTCCTGTTCGGGCTCATACTGCTCTACACAGCCGGAATTTACGATTCAAGGTTCGCGTCGGACAAGTCGCCGGGGGAAAACTCTCCCTGCGCCTTCGATCGTCTCAGTTCGTACGTGCGCTCGGCGTAGGCGGCGTCTTCGACCCACAGGCGGCGCTGAGCCTTCAAGATGAACGGGCGTATCATCCCGGCGGCCTTCAGCGCGCGGCGGAACCCGGTTCTGTCGGAGGTGGCGAGCGTCGCTTCGAGGATCGCGGACCGACCGGGCCCGACCGGAGTGGCGTGCGTCTCGACCACGCTTCCCGTGCCCTCACCGTCCACGATGGTCATGGTGATCGTTCGGGGGTCCGGGCAGTGGAATGTGGCATCCACTTCGATGCCCAGTCGGTCGCTGATTCCGTATACCACGCGGACCACCAAACGGTCGTCACGGATTCCGATCACGCGGAGCCGCTTGAACGTGTGGGGGTGATAATGAACTCCGTGCCACGGATCCAGCCGATTGGCGATGACATCCCGAGGCTCACAATTCGCCTCCATCCGCATGACGGAATCGAGGAACACGGCCGGCCGTTTCGACAGAACGGGGCGGGCGGTCGGTGTCTCTCCCCGCTCGGGGAGACGCACCCAGGCCAGCACGCCATCGTCGTGCGCCTCGAAGGGACACCAGGCGCCGTGCTTGCCATCGGTCAGCTCGAGACCGTGCCAGGGGCACACGAGCCGACCCTCCAGCACCTTCCCGTCCGAGAGCTTCGCCCCCATGTGCGGGCAGGCGTCGGGCGCGACCCGGAGAGCGCCGTCCACGCGCCAGGCCACGAGCTCGTGGCCGTCGATCCGGTAGTGTCGAGGCGCTTCCTCGATCGCGGAGGAAGCGTCGATAGCGAACCAGCCCCCCGTGGGCAAAGCCAGCGCCCGGTCGAGGTGCTCCTGGATCCGGACGGGATTCGCCTGCATCCAGTCCGGTCCCCGGAGCTCGGCCGGCAGGTGCTCAGGGAGACTCGGAAGGTCCTTCCCGAAGGTCCGTATTCTGGTCATTCCGTCGTTCACCTCAGCTCGCCTTCGATTCCGCGTTCGGCGTCACACCGACGCGGGTCAGGCGTCAAACTATGCGTCCCTTCCGAGCTGCGCCCGAGATCGGCAACGCCGCGTACTGGCGAATGGTCTCTCCGATGAGGGGAGCTGCCGGAAGTGCCGCCATGACTCGCAAGTCGTCCCCGGGACTGCCGCCGTCGAAGAGGAAACGCGCCAGCGCGTCAGGTCGGACTTTCTCGAACATCCGGAGGAACAGCTCCGGCCCGCGTTCCGGTGTTCGCGCCAGGTAGGAAACGAAGACCCGATCGAGGAACGCCGAGCGACGGGAGTAGTACCTCGGTGGCTTCGGGGGCTCGCGCGAAGGGTCGGAGGCCCACCCGGCCAGGCAACGGGCCAGTTCTGCGGCGTGCCGCTGGATGGCCAGAAACGCGTAGCCGGTGGAAGGCCGTGCCGCCCCGCCACGGGTACCCACGTCGATCACGCGGCGAGATTCCGAGCCCTCGATCGGGCGGGGGTCCATCGGGATCGCGCCCGTTTCGGAATGCAGCACCTCGTATCGGACTACGTCGAGTCGGTTCGCCAGGTAGGCCGATATCGCGTCCTGGTAGCTCCCCACGGTCCTCGGTTGGTTGGAGAACCAGGTGTCCTCGACGAGCGCGGTCCGTTCATCGTAGGGCAGTACGTAGAGGAAATGAACGCCGTCCGGACTGGACTCCACGAAATCCATCAGAGTCGCGATTCCCGCCTGAAACACGGGCTCGTCGGAGCGCACCGTCTGACCGTGGAAGTGCTGGAGGAGGAAGCCCGGTCCGGTCGCCGATCCGCTCTCGAGATCGAGCCTCGCACTGCGCGGGCGCGAATCGAGAATCAGGTGGGCCGTCAGCGGTCCCTTGTCCGTGACGGCCACCACGGTATCGCTTTCCGGATTCGACTCCACGCGCTCCACGCGGGTCTCGAGTCGCAACTCGACGTTCGGATCAGCCGACAGCAGGGAGACGGCCCGGTCGTAAAAGGCATCGGCGGGCAGGTGCTGGTACTCGAGCCCGGGCCAGGATCGATCGATCCGTCGCTCCCGGTCCGCTACCCTCCAGCTGGACCAGCTGTGGGAGACACACGCCTCGAACGGATGTGGGATCACGTTCCAGAAACACCAGGTCCGATCGCGCTGGTACCGGGAGCGGGGCTCGACGAGCAGAATACGAAGGGACCGGGTGAGTCCCTGCAGGGAAAGGTGCGCCGCACAGGAAAGGCCGGCGGCTCCTCCACCGAGGATCAGCAGGTCGGCATCGGGTCGGGTCAGCGAGGCCTCCGAATGGCGGGTCTTCCAAGGAGGCGGCGGAGCACGCGTACCCTGAGCGACCAGGGCTCGCGCCGACCGGCTCCCGTTCCCAGAGAGGATTCCGCCCGATCCAGCGCGTCCTCGATCAGAGCGTGGTGCAAGGGAGCGTACGCCAACGGCCAGCTCAGCATCGAGAGCCCTCCCGGCCGAGCTTCGAGCCGATGACTGAGCGTGCAACCTTCGCCTTCCGGGAGGACCGCGAACTCGTGAAAGCCCCGGAGGCCCCGGGGTGCGGTGAAACGGAATCGGACCCTGCGCCCGGGTTCGTATGCCTCGACCTCGTAACGAATCGGTCCGTGCCCGCCCGAAGCGCCGACCTGCAGCCCCGGATCGAGATGCATGGAAGGCCAGGCGTCACGGGGCCAGAGTCGATCCCGCGGAGTCGCGAGCCCGTCGATGAGAGATCCGGCCTCCAATGCGGAGACCGGAAGGGATCTCTGATGGACCGTGCGGATGGTCGCAGTCGGTGCCACGGCGCCCCCGGAATCGTGCATCGAGGCCACCCGCTACTCCAGAGCTCCGAACAGCGTTGTTTCCTGCTCCACGATCGTCCGGCAGTCGGCCTCCGG
>JARRPA010000003.1:0-23570 GCA_037383305.1 Gemmatimonadota bacterium
GTTGCCGGCGGCCACCGCAGACTCGATTTGACTCTCTCTCTCGAGCCTGTGTCTCCGGTATTCTTCCAGCTTCGCCTCCGCTTCATCGACTTCGGGTCCATGGCCGGGAAGCAGCTTCAGTGGACGAAGCGCTTCCAGCTTGCGGAGGCTCGACAGATAGTCCCCGACCCGCCCGTCAGGGTGCAGCACCGCACTGGAGCCTGTCCCCAGAACCAGGTCTCCAGTGAACAACCATCGATCGGGAAGGAGAAGAAAGGAGAGATGGTCGGCCGAGTGTCCCGGTGTCTCGACGACCTGCAGTCCGACCCGCTCCGCCCGCGACGGAGCGTCTACGGGAATGACGTCTCCCTCCGCGAGAACTCGTCCCGGCAGTCCCAGCCGCGCGAGTGTCGAGGCCGACGCGAGAATCGGAACGCCGAGTTCACGCGCCAGCCCGGGCGCGGCGGCCGAGTGGTCGGAGTGCGCGTGCGTCAGCAGGACCCCGTTCACCGTTCGGCCGGCCACCCGCCCCAGAAGCTCCTCCAGGTGCGCAACTATGGCCGGCCCGGGATCGAGGATCAGAAGTCGGTCCTCGCCGATCAGCCAGGTTCGGGTGCCCTCGAGAGTGAGAGGGCCGGGGTTGGGTGCGACGATCCCATCGACGAGGCCTGTCACGGCATCGACCTCTCCGGAAGAATCCGCCCGGGGCGCGGGGTCAGACTGCCTCATCCCAATCTGGATCCCCGGGCAGCACCGGCCGCACCGAATCGCCGCGGATGAGGAGGCGTGGGGTGATCGGCTCGACCTTCCGGCGCCGACAGGCCTCGTACAGGGCATCGAGGCTCTCGTGCGCCGCCAGCGAACCGAGCGTCGTGCGAGTCGGGAAGAGCATCGGAAGCCGGCCCTCGCGGAACTGCTCGACCGCAGCCGAAGGCCGGAGCCAGGTGAAGCCCGCCAACTCCTCCGTGAGCTCGGGCTCGAAGTCCGACCGGTCCTCCGGCAGGACCGTGATGAAAAAGCGCGTGTCGTAGCGCCGCGAGAAGCGGGTGGGCGTGATCCATCGCCCGAAATAGGCGCTGCGGACCGAGTCGAACGTCAGGTCCAGGTCGTGCGCGACCGTCCGGAAATCGGATTCGCCGGAGAGAAGGGCAGAGCGCGCCGCCGTGAGCGATTCCCGATCGGGCTGAGCATCGGCGAGCAGCAGCCCTGTTTCCTCGAACAGCTCACGAATGGCCGCTGCGAGGGCGGCCGGCTCCGATCCGCCGACGGCGCGGCCCAGTCTCCTCACCAGTTCCGGCTCAGCGTCCGCCTCGTCGATCCTGCCGCCGGGAAACACGTAGGCGCCGGCCGCGAACCGCGCATCGGAGGGACGACGAAGCAGGAGCACCTCGAAGGGCTGGTCCCCCGCGGGCTCGCGCGCCAGGACGATCGTCGAGGCCGGATGCGGCGTCGAAGGTGCGTCGCCCGGGTCGGTCTGTCCCCGGGCCAGCTCGTCCCTTTCGATCCGTTCCGTCACGCGGCGTTCGCGGTCCCCCATTCCGTCCCTTTCTTTGTCCATTGTCGGCTTCGGACGGCCGCTGAATTCTCCTCAGGCGAGCGGAAGGTCGCCGAACGAGGCGAACACGGCCAGTACGAACAGCCACGCCAGCCCACTCAGCAGGACCGCGAGCACGACAGGCAGGATCACGCTGAGCGCCGCACGGCCCGTGGTGGTTCCATGTACCTCCCGAATTCCGACGGCCAGCAGCACCGCCGATCCGATCCAGCCTGCGATCTCACCGACCCAGGGAACGATCGTCAGCAGCGCCGGACCCGAGGCATAGCAGACCACGCGGGCCGTCGCCAGCAGCGACAGCCGGCTGTCGGTGAGCAATCGAACGAAGAGGTGAACCGTGAAGGACGCGAGACCCAGAAGGACCAGGTTGGCGAAGGGGCTGAGAAAGAAGCCGAACAGCTGCAGACTTCGCGAATCCAGGTCCAGAATCCGCGCCGCCGCGGGCGGGACTTCGGGAGCCGAGCCGGCAAGGCCCCAGAGCAGCGAAAAGAAAGCGGCACCGACGGCCATGAGCAGGAAATACAGGATGGCCCTCGCGGCCGGAACTTCGGGCTCGAGATCCCGGAAGAACGGCACCGGAGCCGTCAGGCTGCCGATCCAGGTTCGGATCAGATTCGACGGAAACCCGACCTCGGGATCTTCCCACGCTACGGTGCTCATTCCGATCCGTCCCCCGATCCGTCCGGCGAAATCCGGAACCGGGCATCCACTGCGGCACACTCCGTTGCGTCAGGGAAGACGAGAAACGGGTTGATGTCCATTTCCCGGATCTCCGGATGATCTCCCACGAGCTGGCTCGTCCGCTCGACGACTTCCGCGAGGAGCCCGAGATCGACGGAAGGCTCGCCTCGCACCCCCTCGAGAATCCGATAGCCGCGCAGGGAGGCGATCATCTCGCGCGCATCCTCGCCGCTCACGGGCTGCACGCGGAAGGCGACGTCCTTCAGGACTTCCACGTAGACGCCTCCGAGCCCGACCATGACGATCGGACCGAAGCGAGGCTCCCAGGTCATGCCGACGATCGTCTCCCGTCCGCCCTTCAGCATGCGTTGCACCAGGATGCCCTCGGCAGAGGCCCGCGGCCCTTCCTGCTCGAGAAGCCCTTCGAGAAACTCGCACGCTTCCCGCACGTCCGCCGTCGTCTCGAGATCCAGCCGGACCGCTCCCGCCTCGGTCTTGTGCAGGATCGAGGCGCTGACCGGCTTGAGAACGACGGGCCACCCCATCGACTCCGCCGCCGCGACCGCTTCGTCGGCGGAGTGCGCCACGGCCCAGGGAGCCACGGGAATTCCGTACGCCTCCAGTACCTCGAATCCTTCGATCAACGTCAACCGATCCCGCCCCTCTGCCAGTGCTTCACGGATCAGCGCGTCCACTCGCACCGAGTCGACGTCAAAGCTGCGGACCGCTTCTTCCGGACGCTCCTGCCAGCGGCGATGCTTCCACATCGCGCCGAGCGCCCGAGCGGCCGATTCCGGAAACCGATAGGCGGGAATCGGAGAGTCCGTGAGCTCGGCCATTCCTTGCGGGAGGCCGCGCTTGCTCATCAGAACCGCCATGACCGGCTTTTCGGAGCCCTCCGAACCATCGCGTATCGCCCGGGCCACGAGAGGCGCCTCGAGCGCCAGCGGCACGTAGGAGGCGATCAGAGCATCGATGCCTTCGTCGGCGAGGATGATCCGCGTCGCCTCCTCGACCTGTGCGGGCGTGGCGCTCGCGATCATGTCCACCGGATTCGAGACGCTCGCTTCGGCGGGCAGAATCGCCCGCAATCGTTCGCCGGATTCGGGCGAGAGGGGCGCTACGTCCAGCCCGCGTGCTTCGCAGGCATCGGCAATGATAATTCCGGGTCCACCGGCATTCGTCAGGATCGCGACCCGATTCCCGCGCGGGAGGGGGGCTTTGCTGAACGCGAGCGCGGCATCGAACAGTTCTTCCACGGAGTCCGCTCGCTGCACACCGCATTGCGCCAGGAGCGCGTCGGTGGCGATGTCTACCTGGGCGAGAGCTCCGGTGTGACTGGAGGCCGCCTTCGCACCGGCTTCCGAACGACCGGCCTTGACCACCAGAATCGGTTTCTTGCGAGTCGTCTCCCGGGCGAGCCTCACGAAGGTACGCGGGCTTCCGAAGGACTCGAGGTACATGAGAATCACACCGACCCCTTCGTCGTCCCGCCAGTACTCGGTGAGCGCGTTGCCGGACACATCGGTCTTGTTGCCTACGGAGACGAACTGGCTGATCCCGATCCCGTACTCGCTCGCGTAGTCCAGAATCGTCATTCCCATCGCCCCCGACTGGCTCATGAAGGCGATCGGTCCCGCGGGCGGCATGTACGGCGCGAAGGTCCCGTTCATCGACACGTCGGACGACGTGTTGAGCACGCCCATGCAGTTGGGGCCGACCATCCGCATCCCGAACTCCCGTATCAGCCCTGCAAGCCGGTTCTCCAGCTCGATTCCGTCGCCACCGACCTCGCGGAATCCGGCGGTGATCACGACCAGCCCGCGCACGCCTTTTTCGCCGCATTCGCGCACCGCGTCCAGAGCCCGCTCTTTCGGTACCACGATGAAGGCCAGATCCGGAGCGACGGGAAGGTCCTTCACCGAAGCGAAGGCGGGCACGGCCGCGACGGAATCGGCGGACGGATTCACCGGAAACACCGGACCGGTGAATCCTCCCTCGATGAGGTGCCTCAGAATCGCGTTTCCGATGCTGCCCGGTCGACGGCTCGCGCCCACCACCGCGACCGAGCGGGGGCGGAGAATGCAATCCAATGACTCGTGCGATGACAGGGCAGCGGAGTCTGATGTATCTTCCGGCATGAGGTTGACCTTCCTGGTGCACGCGGTGGAATTTCGATCGGGCCAGCGCCGTGAGCGAGCCCACCCGGACAGGTCGGCCAGCGGGGCCCGGGTCGAAAGATGCGGTCCGGCGCCGGTCGTGGCCACAGGGGCCCATGAGGCCGGGAAGTGGAGCGAGAGAGGGAGTTGACGCACGGATGACGATGCAACAGGACCTCGCCCTGCAGCGGACCCGGCTGGCGAACCAACGGACCCTGCTCTCCTACGTCAGGACGTTCATGGGTTTCCTCGGGCTGGGCGTGGCCGTGATCACGCTGTTCGAGTCGACCCTGACTTCGACGCTCGGGGCGGCCTCGATCGCCGCGGGCGCGGTCATCATGGTCATCGGTCTCATATCGTATGCGAGGAACTCGTCTACACTCCGGAAGCGGTCGGACGAGATGCAAACCGGGTCCGGTTCCGGTTGAATCAGGATCTCGTTCCTCGCCGATACAGCGAAAAGGAAGCGGGCGAGATCCTTCGCCGGGCGGCGGAGATGCAGAGGGCCGAGCCCTCCGCGGCCGACCCGTCCGGATTCTCCCTCTCCGAACTCGAAGAGGTGGCACGCGAGGCCGGCATCGACCCGGCCGTCGTTCGTCGAGCCGCCTCGCAGCTCGACCTTCCCCCCTCCGAAAACCTAGGCGCCGCGCTCGTCGGCTCCCCGTTGATGATACGTCTCGACGTGGAGCTGCCGGGGGAGTTTCCGGCCCACCGCTTCGACGCACTGGTTCCGGCGATTCAGGACGCGTCTCCCTGGCAGGGGCACGCCGGGGTCGTCGGCAAGACGCTCACGTGGAGCGCGCGGGCGGACTCGAACACCTCCTCTTTGCAGGTCCTGGTCTCCACGGCCGACGGACGCACCCGGATACGGATCGAAGAGCGACTGGGTGGTCTGGCCGGAGCCCTGTTCGGCGGGATCATCGGGGGAGGCGGAGCGGGGATCGGCGTGGGCCTCGGAGCGGGACTCGGAGCGGCGATCGGCTCCACGGCGTTCGTGATCGGATTTCCTATCGTCATGCTGGGAGGCTCCTACGTGATCGCCCGCACGATCTACTCGGCGCACGTGAAGAAGGAGCGGGCGCGACTGCAGAGTCTGCTCGATCGCCTCTCGGCGATCGTATCTGCCGGCGTCGACAATGGGTCCGAGGAGTGACCGGGACTCCCGAGCGGGTCCTTCGAGACGTCTTCGGGCACGAGAGCTTCCGACCGGGGCAGGCGGAGGTGATCGAGGCGGTCCTCGCTGGTGCTGACTGCATCGCCGTGATGCCCACGGGGGCCGGGAAGTCGCTTACCTTTCAACTGCCCGCCCGGATGCTTCCAGGCACCGTCCTCGTTCTCTCCCCGCTGATCAGCCTCATGAAGGACCAGGTCGACGCACTCAGCGATCTGGGCTTTCGGGCGACGGCGATCAACTCCTCGCTTCGACGCGACGAATGGCACCAGCGGGTCGAAAATCTGCTGCGGGGCGAGTACGAGATCGTATACGTCGCGCCGGAAGCGCTGGCGGGCCGACTCCGCGAGCGGCTGCGCCACGCGCCCCTGTCCCTGATGGTCGTGGACGAGGCCCATTGCATCTCGCAATGGGGGCACGATTTCCGACCTTCGTATCGCCGCCTTCGCGGACTGCGCGATGAGATCGGCGACATTCCGGTGCTCGCACTCACGGCCACGGCCACGCGTCGGGTCGCACGGGACATCCTGCGGCAGCTCGGGATGCGGAAGCCGGCGGGCTACAAAGGGTCGTTCTTCCGTCCGAACCTGGTGATCGGCTGCCGGAAGAAGGGGAAGGGCGACACTCGACGGGAGATCCTCTCCCTCGTACGCCGCCACGAGGGAGAGAGCGGAATCATCTACTGCCTTTCGCGTCGGTCCGTGGAATCGACCGCCGACTTCCTGGCGGCACACGGTGTACGGGCCGTTCCATACCACGCCGGCCTTTCGGACGGCGATCGAGAGGCGGCCCAGGAGGCCTTCGCGCGGGACGAGACCGAGGTCGTGGTCGCGACGATCGCATTCGGTATGGGAATCGACAAGTCGAACGTGCGGTTCGTAATCCACCGGGACATGCCGACGGATGTCGAGTCCTGGTACCAGGAGATGGGTCGCGCGGGACGGGACGGCCTGCGCAGCGAATGTGTGCTCTTTTATTCGTGGGCCGACGTGAAGGCGAGAGAGAGATTCCTCTCGGAGATAGAAAGCCCGGAGATTCGACGGGAAAAGCACCGGGCGACGGTGAGCCTCTTCCGCATCGCCGATTCGGCCGTCTGCCGGCATCGGGCGATCGTAGCGCATTTCGACGAAGAGATCGATCCGTGCGGGACCTCCTGCGACGTGTGCTCCGGCGTTGCCGTCACCGACCTCGTCGATTCGCCGTCGACCGCCAGATCCGGCTCGCCCGGATCTGGCCGCAGAGCCGGGCGGACCAGGACGGCGCGGCGACCGGGTCTCGAGAGCGACCGATCTCCCGCGGACCCTATGTTCCAGAAGCTGCGTGTGCTGCGCAAACGCCTCGCCGACGAACAGGGCGTGCCCGCCTATATCGTGTTCAGCGACAAGGTGTTGTGGAAGATGATCGATGCTCGGCCATCCACACTCGCTCGAATGCTGGACGTTCCGGGAGTGGGGCCGGCCAAGCTCGAGCGCTACGGGGAGGCGTTCCTCGAGGCGCTTCGGGATGATTGATCGCGTCCGAGCAGGAGGTTCGAATGACGGACCCCCCAACGTACTATGCGGTGATCTTCACTTCGCGGCGGACGAGGGCCGACCCGGCCTACGAGGAGATGGACGCGAGAATGGTCGAGCTCGCGCGCAGTCAGCCCGGATTCCTGGGCGTCGAAAGCGCCCGTGGCCCCGACGGGTACGGAATCACCGTCTCCTATTGGGCGGATGAAGAAGCGATCGCCGCATGGAAGGAGAATGCCGGCCACCTGCAGGCGCAGGAGCGTGGACGCAGCGAATGGTACGCGTCGTACCACGTACGTATCGCCCGGGTCGAGCGATCGTACGGGACGGACAGCCCGCGTCCCTGACCCGGAGCGCTCACGGATCCGGGACGCCGGACGGTCCACTCGCAAGAATGATGGACGATCATCGGACCGGGCGATATTCTGTCCGCTCCTCGATACACGAGCCGCGGCATTTCTTTCGCGAGAATTCTCACAGGGAGCAGGGGAACATGGTCAAGCTGTTCGATGCGGAAACGTCGATCCCGGTTGGAGAGATCGAGGAGGCACAGCTCGAGTTCCTGATCGACCAGCTGGAGGAGACATCGGACACGGATCAGGATTATTACATCGACAGGCCGACGCTGGAGCTTCTGCGGACAGAAGGAGCCGATCCGGAGTTGATCACGCTGCTGTCGAAGGGACTGGGTGATCGCCAGGGCTACGAAGTGCGCTGGGAGCGCGGATGACGATCGGTTCCCGAAACCGGCATTTCGTGGTCGCGATCGCACTCGCCGCGGCCTTCCCGGGTTACGGGTGCGACGGCAGCCGCGAGCCGGTCATCCTTCCGATGGATGAAGCTCTGGCAACGCAGTTGGAGAGCCACGAGACGCTGTCGGAGGACTCTCGGCTGGTGCTGGCCGGCGAGCAGGAGCCGGGCCGACGGCTGAAGATCCTGGGTCAACTGGTTCGTGCCGAGTCGGGCGAACCGCTGGCGGACTGGACCATCCAGCTCTTTCAGGCCGATTCCGAGGGCTCGTACGACGAGAGCCAACCGGGCGTGGAATCGACAGCGCGGATCCGCGGATCCGTCCGGACGGACCCCGGGGGCCGATTCACGATCTCCACGGTAATGCCCGGGGATTACGGCTCCACGAAGCTGAATCGGCACATCCACATTTCGGTGCCCGGGGCCGATCCCGAGGCATATGACTTCTATTTTCGGCCGTACGTGAACGACGGCCTGCGTTCGTGGGCCGAGAACTCGGACCAGGCGATCCTGGTCGACCTGCGGGTCTCGCCCTCCGGTATGCTGGTGGGAAGCGCGGTCGTACCCGCGAAGCGAGTCCGGGAAGCACGCTTACCCGAGTCGCCGATCGCCGTTTGCTCTGTCTCGCTGCTCGAGCGCAGCGTCCTTCGCCCGATGTGATTCCGTAAGTCGCCGTCGATTCTCGTGGCCCTCCTCCCGCGGCATGCGCGGAGGAGATAGAGTTAGGCATGCTCTACACGCGCGGTGACGATCCGGCTGAACTCATGCCGGGACGCTGGAGCGCCGGCGGTACCGATCTCGACTCGCTCGTGTCGCTCCGCCTTCCATCCGATCTCGCGGAGGCGGCTCTCCGCCGACTTCGCGTCATCGCTCTCGTCTATTCCTCGGTTTTCTTCCTCGCAGCGATTCTCCCCAACCTCGTCTGCCACCTCCTTCGATTCGTGGAGCCTTCCACGGTCTGCAGTCGCGGTTACTTCACGACCCTGCGGACGATCGGGCCGCCGGTCTTTTCCATCGTCGGTGGACTCGCCGTCTATCTGTTCGTGCGTTCCGATCGACCCTCGGTATCTGCACGATTGAAGATGGGAACAGGGTTTCAGATTCTCGGCAGTTTCGGGATCGCCCTTTCCGAGTATCAGGGCATCGTATCCCCGATGCTGTACCGTGGAATGGAGACCCTGCCGGACGTCGGCTCTTTCGGTCTCTCCTGGGTCTCGGCCTGGGTCCTGATGTTCACGACCGTGGTGCCGAACGCCCCGAGACGCGCCCTGGTGGCGGCGCTGCTCTCTGTCAGTTCCGTGCCGATCGTCTTCTCCATGTACACGGCGCTGGGCGTGAATACCGTCCGCCTTGGAGCGATCGAGTTCTTCTTCGCACTCGTGTTTCCGTACCTGCTGATCGCGGGCATGGCGTGGATCTCGGCCCGCGTCGTCTATCGGCTCGGTCGGGAGGTACAGCGGGCTCGGCGCCTGGGAAATTACCGCCTCACGGAAAGACTCGGCGAAGGCGGCATGGGAGAAGTCTGGAAAGGCGAACATCGTCTCCTCGCGCGTCCGGCGGCGATCAAGCTGATCCGACCGGAAGCCCTCGGCCCGGTAGACGAAGAACAGCGCCAGATCGTATTGAAACGATTCGAGCGGGAGGCCCAGGCGACAGCGGCGCTCACCTCGCCTCACACGATAGATCTCTATGATTTCGGCATCTCGGAGGACGGCACCTTCTTCGCTGTCATCGAGATGCTGCGAGGCTGTGATCTCGACAGCCTCGTCAGGAAATTCGGTCCGATTCCGGCGGAGCGTGTGATCCATTTTCTTCGGCAGGCCTGTGACTCGCTGGCGGAGGCCCACGAGTCCGGACTCATCCACAGAGATGTCAAGCCCGCGAACATCTTCACCTGCCGGTTCGGGAGGTTCACCGACTGGATCAAGGTGCTGGACTTCGGGATGGTCAAGCTGGATGGGGGACGCAAGGATCCGCAGCTCACCGGCGAAAGCGTCGCGGCCGGAACCCCGGCCTTCATGCCTCCCGAACAGGCCGTCGGCGCCGATGTGGATGCTCGCTCCGATCTCTACTCCCTCGGCTGCGTGGCATACTGGCTTCTGACCGGCGCACCGGTGTTCACCGGACGGACCCCGATGGACACGATCGTCCACCATGTCAGGACGGTGCCCGAGCCGCCTTCCTCTCGAACCGAAATCCGGGTACCGAAAGAGCTGGATCGAATCGTTCTCGATTGTCTCGCGAAGTCGCCACCTGATCGTCCTGCTTCGGCCGACGAGCTCGAACGCCGCCTCGCGGCGGTTCCCCTCGAACAGGAATGGGGGGTGGAGAGGGCCCGGGAGTGGTGGAGCCTGCACCTTCCGGACAGCGGGACCGGGAGCGGTCGGTGAGCGGCGATCGAGCTCCCGGGCAGGCCCGGGGATGCCAAAGTCCCCGATCTTTACCTATATTGAGGCAGTCGACGGCGCCATCGGCTGGATCGAAGGCGCCGTCTGAGTCCCCCATCGAGAAGGGAGCACCTACATGAACTGGCTTGTCACCATCGTAATCGGCGGCATTGTCGGCTGGCTCGGCAGTCTCCTCATGAAGACCGACATGCAGATGGGCCTGATCGCCAACGTGATCGTCGGCATCATCGGCTCCAGTCTTGGCTTCTGGCTCGCTGGCGTGCTCGGCCTGTCGGCAACGGGACCGATCATGGGATGGGTCGTGGCGGTCGCGGGTGCCGCGCTGTTCATCGTGATCCTGAAGATGCTGGGTATCGTAAAGTAAGATCTCAGGGGGACAGTCGAGCGCGATCGGCGGCCCGTGCCGAGACCGGACGGAGTGGTTTCCGACGGTCGCGCCGCACCCCTCCCACACCGACCCGCAGTCCTGCGTGACCCGTTTTCCTGACGGACTCTCCCGGATCCGGCCCCTGACGCTGGCCGTTCTCACCTTTCTTCCGACGACCGGTCTCGGCGCCTGCCGTGAGGATATAGGACGGGAAGACGCGTCCATTCTGGAGCCCGTGCGATTCGAGGTGACGGGAATCGATGTTCCCGTCGAAGCCGGACCGGCGCTCGATGAGGCCATGACTCGCTGGTCCCGATTCGTTGCCTCGGAGGTTCCGGTCCGCGTGCGCGTAACCTTCGTGGAGGGTGGCCCGGCCGGATTCGCCGTGCCGAATGTCGTGAGAGACTTCGAGGGGGCCCCGATCCCCGACACCTGGTACCCGTCCGCTCTGGCCGATGCGCTGGCGGGCCGGGATCTGCAACCGGACCAACCCGACTTCGAGCTCTTCTTCCGGCGAGACCGGAAGTGGAAGTTCGCGATCGACGGCGAGCCGACTGACGGCGAAGCGGACTTTCTCACGGTCGCGATGCACGAGGTCGCGCACGGACTGGGCATGGCAGGGTGGCTGTACACCGAGAAGGGTGTGGGTTACTACGGCCGGGAAGTTCCTTTCCTGTCTTTCGTTCCGCAGTCGATCGAGTTGCCGGATCTCGGAGCCAGGCCGATGATCTTCGTTCGCTGGATCGAGGACGCTGCCGGTCGAAGGCTCACCGATACGACTTACTATCCGAATCCTTCGCTTGAGCTCGGAGGTCTCCTCGAACGGGATCGGATCTACTTCGCGGGACCGGCGGCGAGAAGAGCGAACGGTGGACGACCGCCGAGGCTGTACGGTGCGAGTCCGAGCCACCTTCATCCGGACGATTATTTCTGGACGGGACCCGACTACCTGATGACCCCCACGGCCGGGAATGGGGTCTCCACCGCGGATCCGGGCCCCATCCTTCTCGGCATCCTGGAGGACATCGGGTGGCAAGTCGTCCGGAACCCGTGAGCCGCGAGGGGTTTTACCTTCCGGTGGCGGGCGATTTCATTCCATGACGACCAGAGTGATACGGCATGCTGACCTGGGCGGACATACTGGTGCACGTGAGGGACGGGAGCCCTCCACCGGATCGAAGGGTGGAGAGATCCGATGAGGAGTGGAAACAGCGACTGACCCCGGAGCAGTATCGGATCACGCGCGGTAAGGGAACCGAGAGGCCCTTCAGTTCGGAGGTCTGCAGTCTTTTCGAGCCGGGACTGTACGCCTGCGTCTGCTGCGACGAACTCCTCTTCGACGCCAGCGAGAAGTTCGAGTCGGGCACCGGCTGGCCTTCCTTCACACAACCGATCCGGCCGAATGCCGTGGGCTCTCACGCGGACAGTTCATTCGGGATGCGACGGGTGGAATCGACCTGCAATGCCTGCGACGCACATCTGGGCCACGTATTCCCCGATGGGCCGCCGCCGAGCGGTCTGCGGTATTGCATCAACGCGGTGGCCCTGAAGAAGGTGGAATCGGAATCCGACCCGGGCGGGCAAACCGGGGCCGACGGGTAGGCTTCCCTGCTTCGATCCCTCACTCTGGCGTTTCGCGGGACCTCGATCTCGCCCGCGAACTGCGATAGACGCCCGGCGGGGGCGGAATGCATGCCGCGGGTGTGCGCGCTCGGATCCACCACCTTTCACCACGGGACCCTGCGCTGAAGAGCCGTTCCTCGCCGAAGCAGAAGCGCCCGGAAGTCGGACGGCAACTACAGTGAGCGTGAGACCAATGCGCACCGAACATCGGCGATCCGGACTGCCTGGAAGACTGTTCCTCGAGGGAATCGTGATCGTCGCGAGCATACTGCTGGCGTTCGCGCTCGATACCTGGTGGGACGAGCGAAGCGAGAGAGTGGAAGAGCAGGCCGTCCTGGTGAACCTGCGGGAAGAATTCGAGGCGGCGGAGGCGCAGTTCGATCTCTACTTCGGGTTCCACCGGAGGATCGAGGCCTCGCTCGGACAGACTCTCGGAGCAGCCCGGGCAGCCTTCGCGAGAAACCTCGCTACCATCTCCGTGCCCGACACGGCACTCGCGCTGGCTTACCTGTCCCCGACCTACGATCCGCGACTCGGAACTCTCGAAGGCCTTCTTTCTTCCGGCCGTCTGCGCCTGATTCGGGACCCGGAGCTACGTCGCGCACTGGCGGGATGGAACGGCTTGCTGCGCGAGGCAAGCGAGGAGGAGATGAAGAGCCTTCGGCACGTGGCGGATCACCTCGACCCCGTGCTGCGGGCACGGATGGACGTAAGCGGCGCGCTGGGCATCCTGCTCCCCTTCGTTGACGGAGAATTGAGCGCAGACCGGCTGGCCGGCGTCAGTTCGGTCCCGATCGACTCGGAGGTCGTGGGCGTATTCGCGGTCCGACACATCCACGAAGCTCACGGGCTCGACGATCTGGCCGACGTGCGCGACGAGATCCAGAGAATCCTGCAGCTGATCGAGGCACAGTCGCCGGGTTGACGATCGGGCGGTTTCTGTCTTTCGTGGGATGCCGTGTCACATTCGGTCCTTCACCCGCGCATAACGGGGAGTGAACACGCACGATCGGGCATCGACGGAGGCGGGAGGCGGACAGAATGCAATCAGATGAGCAGGGGTCGCTAGAGGCCGTCCTTAAGGACGAGATCATCCGCATGTACGAGGAGGTGGCGGAGCGCCCCGAGGGTGAATTCCACTTCTTCCATGGTCGTGACGCGGCCGAGCGATTCGGATACGAAGCCGCCTGGCTGGACGACGCGCCTGAAGGCGCGGTGGCATCGTTCGCCGGTGTGGGAAATCCGCACGAGCGGTCGAACCTGCAGCCGGGCGAGACGGTTCTCGACCTCGGCAGCGGCGCGGGACTCGATGCCATCGTCGCCGGGGGCTTGGTAGGACCGACGGGACGCGTGATCGGGGTGGACCTCAATCCTTCCATGTGCATTAAGGCGCAGGCTCATGCGGCGGAGACGGGCACGACGATGGAGTGTCACGAAGGTCGCATGGAGGATATCCCTCTGCCGGACGGTTCGATCGACGTGGTGATTTCGAACGGAGTCATCAACCTGTCGTTCCGTAAGCGGAAGGTGGTCGAGGAGATGTTCCGCGTCCTCAGGCCCGGGGGCCGGATCTCGATCACGGATATCGTGAGCGCGAAGCAGCTCAGCCAGTCGATTGTAAACGATCCCAAGCTGTGGGCCGCGTGAATCGGGGGAGCTCTCCTGGAAGGAGAGATGTTCGGTCTTCTCGAGGATGCAGGCTTCGAGCGTGTGAAGTCGGCGGTGGTGCCGGGATTTCGTTTCCGGAAGCAGTCGACCCAGAACTCGGCCGAGGCGTTCGGCGTCAAGGCGGTGATGATGACGGCGGAGAAGCCGGCAGAGGAGTAGGACGCTTACGCCTGCACGACCGACATGGTGCGCGGGTCGGCGAAGTTGAACGGGAGGGGTGGATGGGAATCTGGTGGAAACGCGGACACTCTGCGCGGACGAACCTGGCATGGAACCGGCCTGTCCGGTTTCAAACGCCAGCCATCATGCTGACCGGCCTTTCGCTGGCGTTGGCCGCTCCGGCCGGGGCCCAGGAGGCGGGGCCGGAATCGCTGCAGGCCGCGGTGGACCGTCGACTGCGAGAGTCGCGTGCCGATCTCATCGAGACGCGCCGCGATCTGCACCGGCATCCGGAGGTGTCCGGCCGCGAGGAACGCACGGCGCGAATTGTCTCCGAGCGCCTTCGGGCCCTGGGCCTGGAGGTCCGGACCGGAGTGGGCGGGCACGGCGTCGTGGGGATGCTGCGTGGTGGATCTCCCGGACCCATCGTCGCCTTTCGCGCCGACATGGACGCGGTAGCCACGACGGCACCCGATCCCGTCGAATTCGCATCGACCGTGAGCGGCGTTCGCCATATCTGCGGTCATGACATCCACACGACCGTCGGGCTCGCCCTGGCGGAGGGCCTCGCTGCCGTGCGATCGAGTCTTCCGGGCTCGATTCTGTTCATCTTCCAGCCGGCCGAGGAAAACGCGACCGGCGCGCGCTCCATGCTCGCCGACAGCATCTTCGCCGGTGGAAAGCCGGACGCGATCTTCGCGTATCACACGGCCCCACTCGAGGTCGGCCAGGTAGGAACGAAACGAGGCGCCCTGCTGCCCCAGCGGGATCGATTTCAGGTCGAGCTGTGGGGGGCAGGCGATCTGTCCGAGTCCGTCGACCATGCCGTCGCCACCCTCGACGCGCAGAGTTCGGCCGCCCGTGGAGCCACGTCCGTCGTCGGGGATTTCGCCGTCACGCAGGTGTGGGAGTCCGGTCCGGGCGACAGAGCCGATTCCTGGGTGATCCGCGGCTCCGTCACGACGACCGGACCCCATGTGAGTGAGCAGGTTCGAACGGAGATACGCAAAGGGCTTGAGGAGCTTCGAACCGGGGGCATCCAGTACCGGCTCGACTACGAGACGCGCTTCACCGCCGGCGTCACGAACGATCCGGAACTGGAGGCGGAGTCACGAACGCCGCTACGCTCCGTGCTCGGAGACAACGGGCTGGTGGAGCTGGAATCGGTACCGACGCAGTTCAGCGAAGACTTCGGCTCGTTCCAGGAACAGGTCCCGGGCGTCATGTATTATCTCGGCGTCTCGAACGCGGAGAAGGGCTGGGTAGGCCTGCCGCACTCCCCCGGTTACGTCGCCGATGAAGAGTCCATCGAGATCGGCGCCCGGGCGATGGCCGCCGTGATCCTCGACTATCTAAAGTCGAGTCACGCCCATCAGGGCAGCGTCCCGTGAGTATGCGGGTGTCTTCCGGGTCCCGCGACGCATGCGTGGTTCTCGATGACGTTCAGCCGACTCCCCTGACGGTGGCCAGCAGGCCGTCTTCGAAACCGTAGTCAATCGAGGAATCCACGCGCTTCTCCAGGTAGTGCTCGTAGGTCTCGGCCAGCCCGGACGGGAAATCGGTGGGCGACAGACCCAGGAGCCTCTCCCCCTTGCTGATGTTCTCGGTGATCGCCGGCATGTCGTAATACACGCCGAAATAGAGGTTGTCACCGATGACCTCGCCGCCGGCGGCGGCGATCTCCGCACGGGGCACCGGCACGATCGTCGGCTCTATGCCCGCGGCCGCTCCCAGCGCCTCGACGAGCGCCCGCTGTGTGATCGGAGCGCGGTTGCCCACGTTGAACGCCTCTCCCAGGGCCTCGGGCCGTGAGGCAGCCCGAATGCAGGCTTCGGCCAGGTCGTAGACGTACACCATGTGCATGAGTCGACTCCCGTCGCCCGGCACGATGATCGGACGGCCCTCCCGCATCCGGTCCCAGAAGAACTGCTCTCTGTAGAATGGATTATCCGGTCCGTAGACGAACGGGGGGCGAAGGGTCGTCGCCGGAAAGCCCTCCTCACGGTGCAGGCGGAACAGCGCTCTTTCGCTCGCCGCCTTCTGCGCCGCGTAGGGCTCGGGGAAATCATCGGGAACGAGAGGGTCATCCTCGGTTCGCTTCAGGCCTTCTCCGTAGACCGCGCAGCTCGACATGAACACGTACCGCTCGATCCCATCCCCGAATGCCCGCGCCGTGGCCTCGACCTGCTCGGCCGTGGTCCCGTGCTCCCAATCGTAGACGTTGTCGAAGACCCAGTCGAAGTGGAGTCCGCGCACGGCGCTTCTGACGGAATCGGCATCGTTCCTGTCACCTACGAGATTCCCCACCGCGCTACCGAAGCCGTGATGATCGCTGCGGTGAAGCACGGTGACCTCATGACCCTCCTCGAGCAGACGACGCACGAGTCGCTTTCCGATGAACAGGGTTCCGCCGATCACCAGGACGTTCATTGATGTCTCCCTTGAAGAATGTCCATTTCGAGTCGCAGAGAGGGATTCGTACCGTTTCGTCTCGGTCGCACCTTCTCATCGTAGTCGTATCCGGAAGTCTTCGCACAGGGAGACCCGACCCCGCGTTCCGCTGACGGGCGGGATGTGAAGATGTTAGACTCGAACGACCACGGTGCCCCCGGGCAGGCTTCGCGGCATCAACGAACGGGCGATGAGCATGGTCCAGGAGCGTCATATCGGACTGGTCGGAGCGACCACCCTCGGCGTCGGGGCGATCGTAGGCGGGGGCATCCTGGCCCTCGCCGGGGTCGCGTTCGCCACCGCAGGACCCGCCGCCATCCTCGCCTTCGCGCTGAACGGCGGAATCGCCCTCCTTACGGCTCACAGCTTCGCGAGTCTCGCGCGGCGCTTCCCTGAATCGGGCGGCGTGTACACCTACGCGAAAAAGGTTCTCTCGATCGAAGTCGCCTTCGGCGTCGGCTGGGTGGTCTGGTTCGCGTCGATCGTGGCCGGCGTGCTGTACGCACTCGGTTTCTCGGCATTCGCCGCCGAGGGCCTCAGCCGAGGACTGCCGCTTCTCGGGCTTCCGTCGGAGTGGCTCCGCAGCCCGCCGACCAGAGTCGCCCTGGCTCTGCTGGTGGTGGCTGTCTACACGCTCACCCTGATCCGGAGCGTAGCTAGCGGCAGAGATGTGGCGACGATCGGAAAGGTCGCGGTATTCCTGATCCTGCTCGCCGGAGGCATTTTCGCCTGGCTGGGGGGAGACACATCGGAGCTGATCGGACGGCTCAGCCCGTTCAGCCCATCGGGCTCGCTCGGCATTCTCCAGGCCATGGGATACACGTTCATCGCGCTGCAGGGATTCGATCTCATCGCCGCGGTGGGAGGCGAGATCCGAAACCCCGGAGAGACGATTCCGCGCGCCATGTATCTTTCCCTCGGGATCGCTCTCGCCATCTACATTCCGTTCCTGTTCTTCCTGGAAACGGTCGGGGCGGAACCAGGCGTGGCGATCTCGGCCACGGCAGCGACGAATCCCGAGGGTTTCGTGGCGGAGGCAGCCGAGAGGTATATCGGTGAGATGGGCTACTGGCTCGTCATCGGGGCAGGCGTCCTTTCCATGCTCTCGGCGCTTCGCGCGAACATGCTGGGTGCATCGCGCGTCGCCTATGCCATGGCGCGCGACCGGACGCTACCCCGCCGTGTCGGCGAGATTCGGGAGAGCAGCGGATCACCGGCGATCGCCGTCGCCCTCACATCGATCATGGTGGCGGGGATCGTGGTGGCCGTGGCGAATGTCGCAGCGGCAGGTGCCGCGTCCAGTCTCATTTTCCTGCTGGCCTTCGCCATCGTCCATGGTGCGGCGATCCTGGCGAGCCGCCGTACCGACGATGGAGCATCGATCCTGCCACCGATCTTCGGGCTCGCCCTCTGCGTGAGTCTGGCCGGATTTCAGGCCGTTGCCGTTCCCGAGGCGGGAGGCGTGATCGGCTGGTGGCTTCTGATCGGTGGCATTCTTTACCTGACGATTCTCGCACCGGGCGCGAGGCTCGCCGATGCGTCGGAGCAGGCCCGGGATCCGGATCTCGCGAGGCTCCGCGGAAGAAGCCCGCTCGTCCTGGTTCCGATCGCGAACCCCGACAGCGCGGCCAGCCTCGTGGACGTGGCCTCGACGATTCGCACACCGGGAACCGGACGAGTGCTTCTGCTCTCCGTGATCAGGCCCGCGTCCGAAGGCGAGACGGGCCCCCGCCAGATGGTCGCGCCGGAAGTGCTCGGAGAATCGATCGAGAGAAGCTTCGCGCGCGGTCTCACCGCCGAGAGCCTGTTCACGATCGCGACCGAACCGTGGCGCGAGATCGCGCGGGTCGCCGACGTGCACGACTGCGAGACCGTGCTCCTGGGGCTTCCCGACCTCGACAGCGACACCATCGGACGGCGGCTGGAGGAACTGCTCGGGCGCCTGGACGTCGACACGGTCATACTTCGAGCGCCGAGACGCTGGAGCCTCGCGGAGGCCCGGCGAGTGCTCGTCCCGATAGCGGGCGGTCGCGATCAGAGCCACTTGCGGGCGAGACTGCTGTCGAGCCTCGCGCGCACCGGCGACCGATCGATCACTTTCCTCCACACCATTCCGGCCTCCGCCTCGGCGGAGTTCGCCGTGAGGGCCGAGCGTGAACTGCGGTCCCTCGCCCGTGATGAGTCGGCGGGCGTATACGATATCGCCGTGGAACGCTCCGACGACCCGGTTGAGGCGATTCTGCGGCGCCTGGAGGCGTCCGACCTGCTCGTCATGGGAACGCAGCGCCGGGACCGAGCGGGGCCCCAGCTCGGAACGATCCCGATCGCGATCGCGCGGCGGAGTCAGACGCCGCTGATCCTGATCAACCGAAGACCCCCTCGGTCCATGACTCTGGGGCTCGAAATCTCCGCGCCGGGTTGGACGGGTTGGCCGACCTGGGCTGGCGGCACCGAATAATGGCAACCCGAAGTCACACTCGACGACCGATCACTCGATGGGAGGGTCGAAGATGCAAGCCATGATGGTCCGGTATATGGCGACCTGCCTCTTCCCGGCGCTTCTGGTCGGTTTGTCGGCGACCGGTGCGAATCCGGAGCGCGAATCTTCTCTTCCCGCTGCTCACTCGCGACCCGGCGACTGCCCGAGCGGACTCGCGGGCGCGTGGCGCGGCGAACTGCCGGCTTCCGTTCTGTTCCTGGTGCACCTCACGGTAGCCGGATCGACGGAGAGTGGATTCCATGCCGAGATCGATTCGGAAGCGGGCCGGGAGAAGGTCCGGGCATGGACGGAAGGCCCGTACCTCAGATTTCAGTCGGAGACCGCATTCCTCAGCTTCCGCGGGAGGATCTCTGCGGACAGCAGTCGGATCGACGGTTTCATCCAACAGGGATCCTCCCTGGTCCGCATGGTCCTCACGGCGCCCGAGACGCCCGAAAACCGGCGTTGGACCGCGACGTGGAGCCCGCTCATGGTTGAAGATCCCGCCCTGGCGTTCGATCTCTACATCGAGGATGACGGCGCGGGAGGGTTGGGCGGATATTTCTTCTTCCGCGATCAGAGACTTCCGCCTCTCTGGGGATACGGACTCGGTTGCGAAGGAGGCATCGTATCCCTGGGTGAGAAGTCGCTGGGTCTCTCATTCCGGGGAATCTACGACGAACCCCGTGATCAGCTGGTGCTCGACGTCGCAGGGCCTGCGGGCGCTGCCTCCATGCGCTTCGCTCGGATGGCGTCCGAGGAGATCCCGCCCGTTCCGGATGCTCCGGCGACGCCACCGCGGGAGGGGACGGGTTCTCGCTGGACCGCTCGCGCACCCGAGTCCCTCGACGACGGCTGGCGCACGGCGTCACCGGAGTCCGGGGGACTGGACGTAGAGGTCATCGGGGAGCTGGTCGATGCCGTCGTGAAAGGCAAGCTGGAGTACACGCACAGCCTTCTCATCGCTCGGAACGGACGACTGCTCGTGGAGGAGTACTTCTACGGATTCGACCGGGAGACCCGCCACGACATGCGCTCGGCCTCGAAGTCCGTCACTTCCACGCTCGTCGGTATCGCCATCGACGAAGGCCGCATCCAGAGTTCCGACACAGGAGTGCTCTCCTGCTTTCCCGACTATCGGCGGTATCGGCACTGGGACGATCGGAAGGCGGAGATCCGGATCAGGCACCTGCTCACGATGAGCTCCGGACTCGATGCGCGCGACGGAGAACCAGAATCGGCGGCCTCGGAGCGGGCATACCAGTCACAGTCGGCAGAGCCGGACTGGACAAAGTTCGCTCTCGACGCGCCCATGCTCTGGGACCCCGGGGAGCACCTCTACTACGGAGGGGCGAACCCGCTGATTCTGGGTGGAATCCTCGCGAGAGCGGTCGGCGAGCCCGTGGAGTGGTTCGCGGATCGGACACTCTTCGCGCCGCTCGGAATCAGAGACTACAGTTTCTTTCTCGATCCACTGGGTATCCCGTACATGGGTGGCGGGATGTTCATGCGGCCGCGCGACATGCTGAAGTACGGACAGCTGTATCTCGACGGGGGCACCTGGGCCGGACACAGGATCGTCTCGGAGGAGTGGATTCGTGAGTCCCGGGGCCGGTACGGAAGGCTCGGGCCGATCGATCGGAACGGCCACCAGTACGGCTACCTGTGGTGGCACCACGCCTACGATGTGGACGACGTGACGATCGAGACCCTCGAGGCCCGGGGGAACGGTGGACAGTATATTTTCGTCGTGCCCTCGCTCGACATGGTCGCGGTGATCACGTCAGGGAACTACCGAAACGGAGGCCTTCGCCAACCGGAGGAGATCCTGAGACGCTGGGTCCTTCCGGCGGTGAAATGACGGGGAGAACCAAGATCCGCATCTGCGAATCGCGCGCTGGTGAGGAACGGGAGGAAGCGAAGTGAAGGTCCACGGCATCAGATTCTGTTCCGTGTCCGGCGAGGCCCAAGAGCTCGCGGAATTCCTCGGTCGCCTAGGACTCGATCGGAACGAAGCGGAGGACGCGACAACGGCGACCCGTGGCATTTCGGGCGAGGCCGAGTTCCTGGGAGCCCTCTTCCCCGCCGGCGAGAGCGGAATCGAGGTGTGGCCCGAAGGCCCCGAGCTGCCATCCGGGGTGCTGCTGCAGCTCCTCGTCGATGACGCGACGGCGTTCGCGGCGAACGCGAAGCGAAACGGTCTGAACCCGCAGGGCCCCGTCGACGCGCACGGCGAGCGCATCTATTTCCTCCAGGCTCCTTCGGGCATACCGATCACCATCCAGTCGCCGCTCCGGAAATCCGGAGTCTCCGGTACGGACTCATGACACGCGGTAACCGGAGGATCCGCGGGACTTGAAGCGAGCGAGACACGTGACGGCACTTCTGCTCCTGCCGTTGATCGCAGTCCTGACATGGTCGGCAGCCGCCTGGATTTTGCAGCGATTCGTGATGTTCCCGGCGCCGCCTGCCTCCGCCGTCTCTCCGGTCGAAGCCCGGCCGTCGGTCGAGATCCTGCACCTCGGCAGCGATCGGGTCGAAGCGTGGTTCCTGCCGGCGGTGGGCCAGGCCGGACCGTGGCCCGTGATCGTGTTCACCCACGGTAACGGCGAGCTGATCGATCACTGGATCGACGCATTTCAGGGCCTTTCTCGCGAAGGGGTCGCGGTCCTTCTCGTCGAATATCCCGGGCAGAGAAGTCGCCGCACTGGTGCTCGAGTCTTCCTTCACCGGGATTCGACCTCTGGTGCGTCGATTCGGGCTGTTCGGCCCGCTGGTACGCGATCCGTTCGAGAACCTCGCGGTCGTATCCGCCTTCGAGGGGCCCGTGCTGGTGCTCCACGGAGAGCGGGACACCATCATTCCCGTCGGGCATGGCGAGGCGTTGCATCGTGCCGCACTCGACTCGGAGCTGGTCCTGCTCCCTTGCGGACACAACGACTGTCCGTGGCAGGGAGAGCGGGTGCTGGAGTTCTTGCGACGACGCGGACTGATCGCGTGGCCGTACGGTCCGGACCGCGGTTAGGTTCTCCCGCATGAAGCGTCGACGGCGCAGGCATGGCAGGCACTCGTTGTACGAAGCGCGGGTCGCCGCGGGACTCAAGGCGGCCCTCTGGAGAGCCCGGTACCTGCACCGGTGGCCGGACGACGTTTCGCGGGTGCTGGATGTCGATGCCGACCGGCTGGTGGTACTCTCGGACATGCACCGGGGCACCCGCGACCGGGCCGACGACTTCCTCCCCTGCGAAGAGTCGTACACGAAGGCCCTGGAGCATTACTTCGAAAGCGGCCACACCCTCGTCCTGCTCGGCGACTGCGAGGAACTCTGGAAGAGTCCTCCCGAGAAGGTGACCGCGTCGTATCCGGATGTGTACGAGCGCGAGGGACGGTTTCACGCGCGCGGACGGCTGATTCGTATCTGGGGCAACCATGACGAAGAGTGGGCCTCTCCCGTCCTCGTCGAGCAGCTGCTGGCCCCGGCGTATCCAGCCGGCGACCTCAGGGTCGGAGAAAGCCTGCTGCTCGAGGTCCGTAGAGGCGCCCGGAGACTGGGCTCCATCTTCCTGGTACACGGGCACCAGGGGACGGGATTCAGCGACACTCTCGCTTTTCTGGCACGATTCACCGTGCGGTTCGTGTGGAAGCCGCTGCAGCACCTGAGCCGTGCATCTCGTACCGCGCCCTCGGCGAACCGAAGGGTTCGAGAGAAGCACAACCAGGCCACCCGCAGATGGGCCGAGAATCAGGACGACCTTCTGCTGATCACCGGACACACGCACCGTCCGGTGTTCGCGTCCATTTCCATCCTGGACGAGCTGGAACGCCGGGTGGGGATCGACATCGACCAGATCACCGCTCGCTCGAACGACGACGAGTTCTGGGACGACGTCGTCACCGATTGCATGAAGCGAGGCTGGCTCGGCGATGCGGCTCCCTGCGGTCCCCCGGCGCCCGACGGTCGCAGGACCCTGCAGCCCAGCCTGTTCAATTCCGGGTGCTGCTGCTTCAACGATGGGCGGATCACCGGGATCGAGATCTCCGAGGGAGCGATCCGGCTCGTACTCTGGAGTCCGGGTACCGCCGGGGGACGGCGCGTTCTGGCATCGGCGGCCGTGGAGAAGGTGTTCGAGCGGATCACCTGATGGCGAGAGAAGCGGAGGGAGTCCGCGTCGGCAGGGGTCGCCCTTGACGGATCGCCCGGCAACCGGCCACGGGACTACGAAGGGGGTCGCCGGAAGGGTGATCACCGCCGCAATTCGCAGGACCGCCCTCATCTGGCTGTTGCTGCGGCTCCTGCTGGCTCTCGTTTTGGCCGCGAGTCCCTTTGGACGCGGCCCCCTGGGTGGATGGAGGCACTCGATCGTGCTGGTCCTCGTGGCGATGGGTCTTGTCCTCTACGACGCTCGTCGTCTGAATGAGCGCGTATTCGCAGAGAACCTGGGACTGTCGGAGCGGGCGATCGCTGTCGTTTCCCTTCTCTCCGCCGTGCTGCTCGAGATCCTGCTTCAGTTCGCTCGCCCGTTCCTCTCGGGTGCCTGATCGATGAGCCCGCGGGATGAAGCCGTGTTCACCGCCGAGTCGTTCGGCGTCGCATTCCGGGGAAGGCAGG
>JARRPA010000004.1:0-19410 GCA_037383305.1 Gemmatimonadota bacterium
TGGGTTCCGGTCTCAAGGTTCTCTGGGTGGTGTAGGACGAGTATGCTTTCGGCGTTGTGGTCGGTCGACAGTGGGTGAGAGATGACCAGGCTCGTCCGGCCGTGCATCAGCGCCTCCAGCGCGATGTCGATCTGAGCCTCGATCTCCGAGTCGACCGAGCTCGTGGCCTCGTCCAGCAGCAGAATCCTCGGAGCGCCCGCGAGGGCGCGGGCGAAGCTGAGAAGCTGGCGCTCGCCCACGCTCAGGCTGCTGCCCCGCTCCCCGATCGGCTGCCGGTAGCCACCGGGCAGCCGCCGGACATAAAAGTCCGCTCCGACCTGCTCCGCCGCGTCCACGACCCGGTTCTCATCGACGGACGGTCGGCCGAGCGAGATGTTCTCGGCCGCGCTGGTCGAGAAGAGGTATACGTCCTGCAGGACGAGCCCCATGGAGCTGCGCAACGTCTCGAGCGACAGGTCGCGGATATCGATCCCGTCCAGCAGAATCACGCCGCGCTGAGGATCGTAGAAGCGCAGCAGCAGGTTCACGATCGTGGACTTTCCGGCGCCGGTGGCCCCCACGATCGCCATCCGTTCCCCGGGCTCGACGATGAACGAGATGTCCCGGAGTACCCAGTCCTCGTCGTCCCCCGTGTCCTCATCCGATTCCGGCTTCGGGTATCGGAACCAGACGTTCCGGAACTCGATCCGACCCTCGATCGCACCCGGGTCCACGGGATGCTCCGGCTCTTCGATCGCCGGGACGCGGTCCAGCAGCCGAAATACCCGTTCCGAGCTCGCCATCGCGTTCTGCAGGATGTTGTACTTCTCGGAGAGATCCTGGATCGGTCGGAAGAAGCGCCGTACGTACTGGAGGAACGCCGCGATCACACCGATCGAAATCGTCCCGTCGAGCGCCCGCAGCCCCCCGTACCAGAGGATCAGAGCGACCGCGACGGCCGTGAGAATCTCGATCACCGGGAAGAACAGAGCATAGTAGGTGATCGACCGGAGGTGGGCCTGAAGATGGCTCTGGTTGATCCGACCGAATCGGTCGGCGGTCGGTCGTTCCTGTCCGAAGAGCTTCACGACTCCGATGCCCGTGATGCGTTCCTGAAGGAACGCGTTGATCCGGGCCAGTCGAGTCCGGATGTCCCGGTAGGCGCTGCGAACCTTGCGGCGGAAAATGGCGGCGGCGACGAACACCAGGGGCAGCACGGCGAACGAGACCAGCGCCAGGCGCCAGTCGAGCAGCAGCATCGCGGTGACGATCGCTCCGATGGTGAAGACATCGCCGAAGATCGTCACCACACCCGACGTGAACATCTCGTTCAGGACTTCCACATCACTCGTGACCCGCGTCATCAGCCGTCCCACGGGATTCCGGTCGAAGAAGGCGAGCTCCAGGCGCTGCAGCCGCGAGAACACCTCGCCGCGGATGTCGAGCATCACCTTCTGACCGATCCAGGTGGTGAGCAGGGTGCGCAGGTATTCGAGGACCGCGGCCGCGATCAGGGACCCGACGAAGACGGCTGCGAGTGTGCCGAGAAGCCCCGTGTCGGCCGTGGGGACGGCACGATCGAGCGCGATCTTCGTGAGCCACGGACCCACCAGCTCCAGCCCCGAGGCGGCGATCAGCATCAGCACGGCGGCCGCGACCTGAAGCCGGTAGGCACCCAGGTACGAGAGAAGCCGGCGCATCAGTCGGGCATCGTACGCCTTTCCGAGCGCCTCTTCTTCACGGATCGGCCCCTCCGGGGCATGTCTGGCCATGGGGCCGGAAGATATTCGTGCTCGTCTCCCGGTTCCAGCCGCGCGGCGTTTGACGCCCCCGGCCACCGCCGTCCATCATCGGGCCATGCAATCGGTGATTCGGGTGCGGGGCGCGCGGCAGCACAACCTGAAGGACATCGACGTGGAGATCCGCCACGGCGACCTCACCGTAGTGACCGGACCCAGCGGATCGGGCAAATCGAGCCTGGCCTTCGACACGCTATACGCCGAGGGGCAGCGCCGGTACGTCGAGTCGCTCTCCACCTATGCCAAGCAGTTCCTGGAGAGGATGCCGAAGCCGGACGTGGACCGGATCGATGGCATCCGACCCTCGGTGGCGATCGACCAGCGAAATACCGTGCGGACGAGCCGGTCCACCGTAGGAACGGTCACCGAGGTATGGGACTATCTGCGTCTGCTGTGGAGCCGGGTCGGCCATACGATCTGTCCGGAGTGCGGCATACGGGTCGTTCCCGACACCGTCACCTCGGCGACCGAAGCCGTGATGGCGCTGTCGCCGGGCACGCGCGTCTACGTGACCTTTCCCTGGACCGGTCGCGAGGGTCTCGATCCGTCTTCGGCCGGGGACCAGCTCCGGTCCCGAGGGTACGTCCGGGTCGTGGTGGACGGAAAAGAACATCACCTGGACCCGGAGAGCCAGGCGGACCCGGACCTCCCTCTCACAGCGGCGGACGAGGTACTGGTCGTGGTGGACCGCGTGGCCGTTTCTGCCGAGGATCGGGAGCGGGTCGCCGAAGCCCTGGCCGACGCCTTTGCCGAAAGTCATGGACACGCCGAAGTGCTGATCGTGGATCGAGACGCCGAAGGGGAGCTGCGGGTGGATCGCCAACTCCCGTTCAACGAGCGATTCCGCTGCAGCCGCTGCGACCGCGAATTTCCCGAGCCGACGCCGCTCCTGTTCAGCTTCAACCACCCGGTCGGGGCCTGCGAGACCTGCAACGGATTCGGCGCCGTGCTCGAGTACGACTACGAGCTGATCGTGCCCGACCCCGATCGCTCCCTCGCCGAAGGAGCGATCGATCCCTGGACGAAGCCGCGGTACCGGAAGGAGCGGGCGGCGCTGCTCGACCTGGCATCCCGTCGGGGAGCTGACGTCGATGCTTCCTGGCGTGAGCTGCCGGAGACTCTTCGCGAGGAGCTTCTGCACGGAAGCGACGAGTTCGTCGGCGTCTTCCCGTTCCTCCGCGGACGGGAACGAAAGCGCTACAAGCAGTACATCAGGGTATTTCTCCGGCAGTACCAGCGCCCCCGGACCTGCCCCTCCTGCGACGGGGCGCGGCTCACGCCCGAAGCTTTGAACGTCAGAATCGGCACAGAGACGATCGCCTCGATCGCGGAGCTGACGTTCGATCGGCTCGCCGACTGGCTGGACAGGGAATCGTTCACGCCCTTCGAGGCGGAGATCGCGGATACGGTACTCGACGAGATTCGAGACCGGGTCTCCTTCCTGCGTGCCGTCGGTCTCGGGTATCTCGCCGCGAGTCGGCAGGCACGGTCCCTGTCCGGGGGGGAGATGCAGCGCATCCGGCTGGCGGGAAGTCTGGGAAGCCGTCTCGTGGATACCCTGTACGTGCTGGACGAGCCCACCATCGGACTGCACCCGCGGGACGCGGACCGCTTTCTGACGGTCCTCCGTCGTCTTCGCGACACCGGCAATACGGTCCTCGTCGTGGAACATGACGAGGCGGTGCTCAGGGTCGCCGATCGGATCATCGAGCTCGGGCCCGGTGCCGGCGAGCATGGGGGCACGGTGGTCTTCGAGGGCGACTGGGAGACGCTGCTGGCAGCGGGGACAGCGACCGGAAAGGCGCTGCAGGGAGACGGCCGACCTCGCAGGGAACGCTCCGACCCCGGATCCGGAGGGTGGCTGGTGCTTCGAGGAGCGACACTCCACAACGTCCGGGACCTCGAACTCCGGGTCCCGCTCGGTGCGTTGACCGTGGTGACGGGCGTGTCGGGCTCCGGTAAGTCGACCTTGATCCACGACCTGCTGTATCGCGCCCTCGAAGCCGACCTTCTCGGAGCTTCCTCGGCCCGACTCCATCTCGGTGAGGCGTCGGGTCAATGGGAGTCTCTGACCGGTACGCACGGACTCGGCGATGTGATTCTCGTGGACCAGAGTCCGATCGGTCGGACCCCCCGTTCCAACCCGATCACCTATATCAAAGGGTGGGGTGAGATCCGAAAGCTGTTCGCGGATCAGCCGGAGTCCCGAAGACGGGGCTACGGGCCCGGACACTTCAGCTTCAACGTCTCCGGGGGGCGATGTGACGCCTGCAAGGGCGCCGGCGAAGAGGTGGTGGAAATGGTCTTCCTCGCCGATGTCTCGGTTCCCTGCGAGGTGTGCGGGGGAGCGCGTTTCAAGCCGGAGATCCTCGAGATCCGCTTCCGGGGAAAGAACATCCGCGAGGTTCTCGATCTGACGGTGGATGAAGCGATCCGGTTCTTCATCCGCCAGGACAGGTTGGGCGAGACACTCTGGCAGCTCCAGCGCGTGGGCCTCGGATATCTCCGGCTGGGGCAGTCGGCCACGACGTTGTCGGGTGGCGAGGCGCAGCGGCTGAAGATCGCTCGCGAGCTCGCTCGTGGAGCCGGTGGCAAGAAGCGCATCTACCTGCTGGACGAGCCGACGGTGGGCCTCGGCGCGGGGGAGGTCGGACGTCTGACGGGTGTGCTTCGCCAGCTCACCGGGGCGGGACACACGGTGGTGGTCGTCGAGCACAATCTCGACGTGATCGCGAGTGCCGACTGGATCGTCGATCTCGGGCCCGAGGCCGGGATTCAGGGAGGCAGAATCGTCGCCGAAGGTCCGCCGCGGAGCATCACGGCCCGGCCGGAGTCGCATACGGGGCGTTTTCTCGAGCGACACCTGGAGAGACGATCGCGGCTTCGGCCTGAAGTCAGCGGCGCGGGCGGAGCCTGACGTCGATGCGCGGTTGCGCCGGGGACCCCGCCGTCTCGGTGCTCCTGCCCTGCAGGAACGCGGAGGCGTGGTTGGACGCCTGCCTCGACAGTCTCTTCGCCCAGACCTGTTCGGACTTCGAGTTGATCGTCGTGGACGACGGGTCCACCGATGGAACGGCCGACATCCTCCACGATCGTGCCCGGACCGAGAATCGGATCCGGTTCCTCGCCGGTCCGCTCGAGGGCCAGCGCCCGGGGCTCGTCGGCTCTCTGATCCGGGCCGTGGCCGCGGCCCGAGCGCCCCTGCTGGCACGGATGGATGCGGACGATATCTGCCTGCCCGGTCGTCTGGCGGCCCAGGTCGACTTTCTTTCCCGGCACAGAGACGTTGCAGCGTGCGGAACCTCGGTTCGCCTCTTTCCGCGTTCGGCGATGAAGTCGGGATATCGCCGGTACGAATCATGGCTCAACGGCCGACTTACCCCCGAATCGGTTCGTGCCGACTTGTTCGTCGAGTGTCCGATCGCCCACCCGTCGCTGATGATACGGGCGTCCGTTCTCAGAGGACTGGGTGGCTACCGGGATGCGGGCTGGCCGGAAGATTACGACCTGCTGCTGAGGCTGCACGCGGCCGGGATGCGTGCCGCCAACCTCCCGGAGGTCCTTCTCGAATGGCGCGTCCGACCGGCCCGGCACTCGCTTCGTTCCGATCGGTACTCGGCGGTCGCTTTCCGACGCTGCAAGGTGCATTTCCTCAAAGCGGCCTTCCTCCCCGCAGATCGTCCGCTGGTGGTCTGGGGAGCCGGTAAGGTGGGGAAACCGCTGGCCCGCGAACTGGCGAGACAGGGACTCCGCGTCGCGGCGTTCGTCGATCTCGACCCCCGCAAGATAGGCCAGACGATCCATGGCGCACCGGTCCATTCTCCCGATGGATTCGCGAAACTTTCCTCGGACCCGGAGAGGGGGCCGTACGTGCTCGTCGCAGTGGGCTCTTCCGGGGCTCGTGCTCAGATTCGGGATGCCCTGCGGGAGATGCGGAAGCGTGAGATCGTCGACTACCGCGTGTGCGCCTGAAACGGTCGCGAAGAAGGCCCTTTTCGGCTATATTTTACTGATTATACCGGCCCCGACCCGGTCGTCCGGATCAACGCCTTCGAATGGCGTGAGGAGGCCGGTCGAACCACGACGAAGCGGAGTCCATGGAGATCGAAGAACGCACGGAGCGGATCGAACAACGACTGCTCGAAGACGAGATGCGGGAATCGTTCATCGACTACTCGATGAGCGTAATCGTGCAGAGGGCACTTCCGGATGTCAGAGACGGCCTGAAGCCGGTCCACCGGCGCATCCTGTACGCGATGCACGAGCTCGGCCTCGCACCGAACCGGCCGTACAAGAAGAGCGCGACCGTAGTGGGGGACGTGCTCGGGAAGTACCATCCGCACGGCGATTCCGCAGTTTACGACTCGCTCGTCCGGATGGTGCAGGATTTCTCGCTCCGGTATCCGCTTGTGGACGGCCAGGGCAACTTCGGATCGATCGACGGAGACAGTGCCGCGGCGTATCGTTACACCGAGTCGAGACTGCGCCTCTCGCCACGGAGATGCTCTCCGACATCGATCGTTTGACGGTCGACTACGTACCCAATTTCGATGACCGACTGCAGGAGCCCGTCGTCCTGCCATCGCTTCCACCGAACCTCCTGATCAACGGTTCATCGGGCATCGCCGTGGGAATGGCGACGAACATCCCGCCTCACAACCTCCGAGAAGTGGTCGCGGCGATCGACCTGTTGATCCGAGATCCGGATGCGACGGTAGAGGATCTGATGGAGCATGTGACGGGTCCGGATTTTCCCACGGCAGGCCTCGTGTACGGACAGGATGGAATCCGCGACGCATACACGGAGGGAAGGGGCCGCGTGGTCATTCGTGCCCGCGCGCACTTCGAGGAGCGGCCGTCCGGCGGCGATCGGATCGTGGTCACCGAGATCCCGTTCATGGTCAACAAGAGCCGGCTCATCGAGCAGATCGCACAGCTCGTGCGAGATCGGCGCACCGAGGACATCGCCGACCTGCGGGACGAATCGGACCGGGATGGAATCCGGATCGTGATCGATCTGAAACGCGACGCCATTCCGCAGATCGTGCTCAATCAGCTGTTCAAGCACACCCAGATGCAGTCCACCTTCGGCGTGATCATGCTGGCCCTCGTGGACGGAGTGCCGAAGGTGATGGATCTCAAGGAGATCCTGCAGCACTTCATCGACCACCGCCACCTGGTGATCGTACGTCGCAGCGAGCACGATCTCGCGGCCGCGAAGTCCCGGGAGCACATCCTCCAGGGCTTCAAGATCGCGGTGGACAACATCGACGAAGTCGTCGAGATCATCCGGGGATCCGACGATGCTCCCCAGGCCGCCGAGCGCCTGATCGCCCGGTTCGAGCTGAGCCAGGAGCAAGCAGATGCCATCCTCGGGATGCGGCTCTCCCGTCTCACCGGCCTCGAGCACCTGAAGCTGGAGGAGGAGCTTCGCGAGGTCCGGGTGACGATCGAAGAGCTCGAGAAGCTGCTCGGATCCCGCGAGCTTCGCATGGAGATGATCCGCGACGAGCTCGACCGGTTCGCCGAGAAGTACGGAGACGACAGGCGCACCGAGATCGTCGGCGCGGAAGCCAGCTTCCGGGCAGAGGATCTGATCGCCGACGAAGAGATGGTGATCACGATCAGCCACGAGGGATACATCAAGCGGATTCCGCCGGACACCTACCGGCAACAGCGGCGGGGAGGACGGGGCATCGCCGGAATGAGCACGAAGGAGGAGGACTGGGTCGAGCACCTCTTCCTTGCCCATACACACGACTACCTGCTCGTGATAACGGCTCGCGGCCAGCTCTACTGGCTGAAGGTCCACCAGATTCCGCCCGCGTCGAGAGTTTCGCGCGGGAAGCCGATCGTGAACCTCCTGAACATCGAGAAGGACGAGCAGATCGCCTCGATCGTCCGGGTGCGCGAATTCAGCGAGGACCGGAATCTCTTCTTCGCGACCCAGAACGGACTGGTCAAGAAGACGAGTCTCGCAGCCTACGGGCATGTGCGAAGCGTGGGGATCAACGCAATCAACATCGTCGAAGACGACCGCTTGATCGACGTCCAGTTGACCGAGGGCGACAACGACGTGCTTCTGGCCACACGCAGAGGGAAGTCGATTCGCTTCGAGGAATCGGATGCGCGCGAGATGGGTCGGGCGACTCGCGGCGTGCGTGGCATTCGGTTGGCGAAAGGCGACACCGTGGTGGGGATGGTGGTCGTGCGCAGGGAGGGCAGCGTGCTGACCGTCACTCGATTCGGCATGGGCAAGAGGACCCCGGTGGACGAGTACCGGGCGCAGCGCAGAGGCGGAAAAGGTCTGATCAATCTGCGGCTGACACCGAAGACGGGAGAAGTGATCGCGGTCAAGGAGGTGACGGACGACGACGAACTGATGCTGGTCACCCGAGCCGGTGTGATCAATCGCCAACGTGCCTCCGAGATCCGTGTGATCGGAAGGAACACCCAGGGTGTGCGCCTCGTCTCGCTCGACGAAGGCGACGAGGTGGTGGATGTGGCGCGGATTCTGGTCGACCTGAGCGACGCGGACTCGGAAGGGGGCGAGATCCTGGCGGGTTCGCCCGAGGCCGACCCCGAAGTCGGGGAGGAACCGGCGACGGAAACGGCGGAGTCCTGATTTGAGCCCGTCCCTCGTCGGCCTCGACGAGATCCGCGCCGCCGCCGTCCGAATTCGGGGCGTGGCCCGCCGGACGCCCCTCATCGATGCGCCCCTTCCGTCGGGGCGGGTCTGGCTGAAGGCCGAATCGCTTCAGCAGGTGGGAGCGTTCAAGCTTCGCGGGGCTTACAACTTCCTGGCGTCCTGCGCCCCGGCCACCCTCTCCGGCGGCGTCGTGACCTATTCTTCCGGCAATCACGCGCAGGCGGTCGCATGGAGCGCCCGGGCGTTCGGCGTTCCGGCGACGGTCGTCATGCCGACGGACGCGCCCCCCGTGAAGCGCGATGCGACGATCGCTTTCGGAGCGCACGTCGAGGAGATCGGAACGACCACGATCGAGCGCCGGGCGCGAGCCGAGCAACTCCTGGCCGAGCGGGGAGGTGTCATGGTCCCGCCGTTCGACCACCCCGCGATCATCGCAGGCCAGGGAACCACGGGGATCGAGATCCACGAGCAGCTGGGGGAAGAGCGGGTTCGGCGAGCGGGTTCGGCGTCAGCCGTCGGGCCGCTGTCGCTGCTCCTCGTTCCGATCGGAGGAGGCGGTCTGCTCGCCGGCGTCGCGGCGGCGATTCGCGCGCTCTCACCGGAGACGCGGATCATAGGGATCGAACCGGAGGGCGCACCCAAGATGCGCCGCTCGATCGAAGCGGGCGCTCCGATCACGCTCGACCGGGTCGAAACGATCGCCGACGGTCTGAAGCCGGTACGGCCGGGCGACCTCACCTTCGCCCACGTGCGCCAGCTGGTGGATGGGGTGGTGCTCGTCGATGACGAGAGTATCCGCCGTGCCGTTCTCTGGTGTTACGACCGGCGACTGATCGTCGAGCCGAGCGGAGCGGCCTCGGTTGCCGCTCTGCTCTCGGGACGGGTGGATCCGGCTCCGTCGGGCGAGACCTGCGCCGTCCTGTCCGGTGGAAATCTCGATCCCCGGCTGATGGGCGAGTGGATGGAGGAACTCGCGTGACGCAGGCGTTCGTGGCACTCACGGCCCCGGTCCGGCACAGTGAGATCGGGATGCCCGGATCCCTGGTCGAGGTCGGGTATCTCCGAGCGCTCGATGCGTGCGGTCTCGTTCCCCTGGTGTGCTCGCCCATCGAGAAGACGGACAGGCACGAACGGATCTTCGAGCTGTCTTCCGGGCTGCTCCTCTCCGGCGGCGAGGACGTGGATCCCGCCCGCTACGGGCAGGTTCCGGACGGCGCGCGAACCGTATCCCCGGCTCGGGACGCGATGGAACTGGATCTTCTGAATCGCGCTCTCGCTCGCCGCGTTCCGGTGCTGGCGATCTGCCGCGGGATTCAACTGCTCAACGTCGGCCTCGGCGGCACGCTGTACCAGGACCTCGAGACGGATATGGGCACCCGGATCGACCACGACCGGTTTCGGGAGTTCGCCGGGCACATTCATGGGATCAGGCCCGAGGCCCCCCGGCTGCTGGGCGACGTGTTTCCGGACGATGAATTCGTCCAGAACTCTGCACATCATCAGGGGATCCGGGATCTCGCACCTGCCCTGACCGCCGTCGCACGTGCACCGGACGGACTGGTGGAAGCGGTGGAATACCGGCAACCGGGCGCCTCCTGGACGGCGGGAGTGCAGTGGCACCCGGAGCGCATGCTCGAGGATCCCTCGGGAACGAATCGCAGGCTGTTCCGACGCTTCGCGGCGGCGGTGCGCGACCGGGCCGGCGAGCTCGACATCGAGGCTCCGCCTGAGGATGTGCCGCTCGAGGTGACCCCGTGACCCGGCCCCTGCTCTTCGATATTGATGGAACTCTCGTGGACACGCTCGGTGCGGGGCGAGCCGCCCTCGAACGCGCGATGATCGCCGTGTACCAGGAGACCGGTCCGATCGAGGAGCTGGACTTCCACGGGCGAACGGATCCGTGGATCGTCCGGGAGTTGCTCGGCGCGGCCGGAAAGACAGGCCCCTGGATCGCAGCCCGGTTTCCCGCTCTGTGGCGAACCTATCTCGCTTTCCTCGAGGAGGAGCTGGTCGAACGCGAGGGTCGGGTCGCGCTCTTTGAAGGGGTGACCGAGCTCCTCGATGCGCTGGCAGGCGACGATCGGTACACGATCGGCCTGGTGACCGGGAATGTGGAGGGGGGAGCGATCAGGAAGCTGCGTGCCGGGGGAATCGCGGATCGATTCAACTTCGGCGCGTACGGGTCCGACTCGGAGCGCCGGAACGATCTTCCTCCGATCGCGGTCGATCGCGCGTCGAAGCTCATCGGCCGACCGCTGCGGACCGCGGATGCGATCGTGATCGGCGACACACCGGAGGACATTGGCTGCGCCCGGGCCAGCGGAGCCCGTGTGATCGCCGTCGCCACCGGCCGCCACGGGCCTGCCGAGCTGAGACACTTCCGTCCTGACGCGGTAGTCGAGAACCTCGCCCGGACCGACGAGATCTTGAAGATACTGGCCGAATGATGGAAGCACCCCTGATTCTGGACGTGTTTCTGGAAGGTCGAGGCGTGCAGCGCGGCGCGCGCGTCACCGCCGGCGTCGACGGCCTTACCTGCGGGGATGCCTTCCTTCGCTGGTCCGATGTGTTCTTCGTGTCGCGGCGGGCCGGGATGTTCCTGCTGTTCGGCGCGGCCGGCGCAGCCGTCATCAAGGGAAAAGGAGAGGACCTCGACCGCCTGGAGGGCTGGGTGTCCGATGCCGTCGACCTGACCGAGGTCCGCAGAAGGCTCGTCCGTCAACTCGGCCACGAGGTCGTGCTGTTCACCGCCGCCTGTGCCGCGCGAGGCGTGTTGGACGGCCGCGGGATCAACGGGCTCTACGTGGCGGCCGCTACCCGGCGCGCGCTCTACCTGATCTCGGGCCGGGAGCAGTGGTCCCTGGTCTGGCCCGTCGAGAGAGTGAAACGGGAGCTCGCGAGACCCGAAGAACCGGGGGGCGACGCGCTGATTCTCGCCCGGGGAGATGAAACCCGTCTGAGTCTCCGGTATCTCCTTCCCGAGGAAGTGATCGCGCTCGCGACGACGGCCCGCAAGGAGAGACCGGGACCGACGCTGAGCGCGCCCGAGCTGGAGTTGTTCAGCCGGAGAGAGGTCTCGACTCCGCAGGCGGCCGAGCTCCCGGAATTCTCGCTCGCTGCCGGTTCCCTGCAGGCGGTCGCCGACCGTGCAGCGGCGAACGTTCCCGGTGAGCTTCAGACGCGCGCCTTGATGCCGACGGGCTTCTTTGAACTGCATTTCCTGGAGCTGGGAGAGATCGCCCTCGGTCCGCTGCTTCTCCGGAAGTCCGCGGCGGGGGGCGCGGACCGTCTCGAACGCGCGGTGATCGCCATGGACGCGGCGGGACTCCGGGAGGATACGCGAGCGGCGGTGGCCAACGCGACCGATCGAACCCTGGCCGTGTACGACGAGCAGGTGGACCGGCTGTCGTCGATGAAGGCCGGGGGGAACCGCAGCGACAGAGAATTCCGCATCGAGCCTGACGAGCGCGAGCGACTCGCCGAACGCATGCAGGCACCGTTCGAGCGGCTCTGGGCTCGGTTCGAGGGACTGGAAGAGCAACAGGAGAAGCTGCTCGGCCGACTGGAGGAGTACAATACCGGCTCCCCGGGGGAGGATGACGCGGATCTCCACGAGGCGGCGGAGGAATGGCGCGCGACGCTCGGCCGCCTGGATGGGGGGTACGAAGCGGCGTGGAGGGAGCTGGTGGAGGAGATCGAGAAGACCTGGTCGACTCTGCTTCTCCCGCAGCTGGCCCGGGTGACCGATGTCGAGTCGACGGGTCCTCCCGAGTGGGTCAAGCTCGCGGGGATCGGGCTTCTCACGCTGATCGTGGCGGCTCTCGTGATCGCATGGCTGGCATTCTGATCGGCGACAGGCTCGCAAAAAGGAACGCACCGGATATCTTATCGCCCGACCGAATGCCGGATGGAGGCACGGTCGCGGTGTTGGACCCGATAATGGCAAGGAGATTCAGGTGGCTACACGGCAGAACGAGGGCGGCGGGAGCAAGTGGTTCTACTGGCTGCTGGGACTGGTGGTCCTGGTCGGAGTGGGCTGGCTGCTTACCGCCGGAAGGTCGAGCGGAGAGGCCGAGGCGCTGCCGCCACTGGGCGTCGCGCAGACCACCGGAATCGAGGCGGATCCGTCTGCCGGTGTCGCGATCGGGCCCGAGAATGCCGCCGTGACGATCTATGATTTTTCGGATTACCTCTGTCCGCATTGCCGTGATTTCAATGCGATGGTCGGAAAGCTGCTGCGCCGGAACTACGCGGTTCCCGGTGGGCCTCTGCGCTGGGTGTCCTACGATTTTCCGCTGGGCGACCGTTCTTTTCCGGCCAACGTCGCGGCACACTGCGCGCTGGACCAGGGGAAGTACTGGGAGATGCACGACATGATGTTCGCCAGGGTGGAGTCGTGGGCCTCGGAGGCCAATCCGACCGGGCAGTTCGTCGAGATCGCAGAAGACCTCGGCATGGATGGTGGAGACTTCCGCCAGTGCATGGACCAGCGTGAGAGCGTCTCGAGGATCATCGCCTCCAAGCAGTACGGCGTGAACCTCGGCGTGACAGGAACCCCGACGATCTTCGTGAACGGCCAGCCGGTTCCGCGCACGAACCAGTTCTATTCGTACCAGGGCCTCGAGGCGTTCATCCAGCAGCAGGCCGAGGCGGCCGCGAGCGCCGCCGACGAGTGAAACGGGTAGATCGCTATCGGGGCGTTGCGCTGCTGGCGCTCGTCGGCCTGTTCATCTCGCTCTACCTGCTCCTGTATCACATGGGGTACTACGGGGTGCTCGCCTGCGGATCGGGGTCGTGTGATGTGGTGCAGTCGTCCCGCTACGCCGATTTTCTGGGTCTCCCCGTGCCGGCGTGGGGTGTGGCCTGGTACGGCGCGGTGCTGGTGCTCTCCCTGATCGAGCAGGCCGGGGGTACGGGTGAGGGATTGGCGGCCAGACTGCTGGACTTCGCGGCGCTCGGGGGACTGGCGTTCTCGATCTACCTGACGGCGATCGAGCTGTTCGTCATTCACGCGGTCTGTCGTTGGTGCGTGGTGATCGCTCTTCTGGCCGTGGGCATCTTTCTGCTGGCGGCGCCCTGGAAAGGAATGCGGATCGCGAGCCGGACCTCAGGTGCGTCGGCGGGCGGGCCCCGCGGAAGGACGGGATGAACCGAGGGGCGGCGGATACGATCCGTCGCCCCTCTTCCACATTCTACCCTCCGGGACCTGAAGCGCTAACAGGCGAGGCCCGGGCGCCAGTCGTCAGGCGCTGGCCTTCCAGAATCCTTCCAGGGCGTCTCCGTGCGTCGAGCTGCGGAGCTTGTCGAACGCGCGATTCCGAATCTGCCGGATGCGTTCCCGCGTGACGCCGAGCAGTTCACCAATCTGCTCGAGGGTCATCTCTTCGCCGTCGTCCAGCCCATAATAGAGAACGAGGATCTTCCTCTCACGCTCGGTGAGATACTTCTCGAACATCTTCTCCAGAAACTCCCGACGGGCCTGGGCCTCGACGTCCAGCTCGATGTCGGTTTCGTCGGCGCCGGAGAACCGCTCACCGAACGAGGCGCTGTCCCGGTCCGACTTGTCCAGCGGAGCATCCAGGCTGAGCTCGGCCGAGGCGACCCGTCGAAGTGCACGGACGGTCTCCACGGGCTCCTTCATCTCTTCCGCGATCTCCCGATCCGTCGGGCTGCGACCGAACTTCTGGGTCAGCGCCGTCTCGGTGCGGGAGAGCTTCACCAGATTCGAATTCTGGTTGAGCGGGATGCGGACGGAGCGGGTCTGCTCGGCCAGTGCCTGGAGCACCGTCTGCCGGATCCACCATACGGCATAGGAAATGAACTTCACACCCTTGTCCGGATCGAACTTCTTGACGGCCTTCAGCAGTCCCTCGTTCCCGATGCAGACCAGCTCGGCCAGGTTGAGACCCCGCCCCTGGTATTTCTTCACGTACGAGATCACGAACCGGAGATTCGCCGTAACCAGGCGCTCGGCGGCCTCGCGGTCCCCCGCGCGGGCACGCCGGGCGATTTCCCGCTCCGTCTCAGGGTTGTCGATGAGCGGATACCGCTCGACATCCTGGAGGTACTGGTCAAAAGAATCGAGAGCACGTGCGTCGAAGAACATTTTCCTCCCGTCGCTGTTCAGACGAGACGGATCGGGCAAACGACAGCGGCCCCCGTGGCCGCCGTGTTGCTCGAAGCCTCACTTCCAAACGTCCATGATACCAGCGAATTCCGGCGGGGTTCCACCGGTTCGTACACCGTCTCAACCGTTGCGGAGAGCCTCACGGATCCAGCGCTCGTTCTCTTCCGACAGCGCGACCGTCGGCTCCACGTGTTCCTCGGGGCCGGGGCTCGAGGCCGCCCACTTTCGGACGAGCGTCACCGCCAGCACGGCGCCCAGCGCCAGAGCGACGAACGGGAGTCCCCAGACGACCCAGTTGATCCCACGCCGCTGCGGTTCGAGCAGGATCCACTCCCCGTAGCGACTGACGAAGTACTCCTTGACCTCGTCCGGCGAGTCCCCCGCTACGAGTCGCTCACGAACCAGGGCCTGCATCTCCCGCGAGAGCTCCGCGTTCGACTCGACCACCGACTGGTTTCGGCAGACGGGGCAACGCAGCTCGGCCGCGATCTCCGCTGCCCTCGCATCGAGTTCCTCTGCCTCCCGGTCCATCAGAGCCGGGTCGCGTTGCACCGGGGCATCGGGCTGCTGGCGTGCCGCGTCCTGAGCGAGCAGGGGGGGCGCGCTGAGCAGGGTCCAGAGCAAGGCGATGCGGACAAGTCGAGCTCGCGGTGTCACTCGACGCCTCCGATCGAAGCGGCGGCCGGGCTCTGCGTCGCGATCAGGGAATCGAGGGTCGGCTTGACCATGTCCCACGTGACCGGTCCGACCTTCTTCCTGGCGATCTGTCCGTCGGGGCTGATGAAAAAGGTCTCGGGGACCCCGTACACGCCGTAGTCGATCGCGGTGCGCTGCGTCGGATCGAGCAGTTGCGTCCAGTCTCCGCCCAGTGCGGCGAGAAAACGGCGCGCATTCTGTTCGGTGTCCTGGTAGACGACGCCGAGGACCACCGCCTGATCCGTATCGTAGGTCGCCTCGGTCATCTTCAGCACGTCGTGCTCCTGACGACACGGAATGCACCAGGAGGCCCAGAAGTTCAGAACTACCGCCTTACCGGCCAGCTCGGCCAGCGCCACCGTGTCGCCATCCATCGTCTCGAGGGTGAATTCGGGTGCCGTGTTCCCCTCGAGCGGCGACGGAAGCTCGTATTTGTCCACGCCCATTCCCTGAAACAGCAACCAGAGGACGGGCAGAGCCGCGAGCGGCAGAATCCAGGTCAGGTGCTTCCGCATGATCTATGTCGTCCCGTCAGACCGTGGCCGGTTCTTCCTGCGCCCGCGGCGCAAGTGCTCCTTCATCGAGGCTGGTCGCGACAACGGGGCGTCCCGCCTTCCGCTGCGGCGCGACCGCCAGAATACCGCCGAGCGCGACGATCATCCCGCCGATCCAGAGCCATGGGACCGCAGGGTTGAGAATGGCCCGCACCGTCGCGTATCCCCCTCGTTCCTGGTCGAAGGCCATGAGTGTCAGGTACAGGTCTTCCTTCAGGCTCGAGCGGACGGCGGGCGTCGCGATCGGCTGCTGAGAGCCCGTATAGTAGTTCATCCGGGGCTGCAGCTGACCCAACTCCTCGCCCTCCCGGAAAATCGTGAAGGTGCTTCCCACGACGAACCGTTGCGGCTCCTGCTCTCCCCACACTTCATCGTACTGGATCACGTAGTCGCCGAGCACCATGTGCTCGCCCTGGTTGAGGGTCACCTCGCGCTCGGTACGACCGGTTCCCGAAAGGGCCAGAGCGACAATGATCACGACGATGCCCGCGTGCACCACGTAGCCACCGTATCGGCGGTTGTTGCGCGTCAGAATCTGCCAGAACGCCACGGGGCCGCTCACGCCGGCGATCCTCTTCCGGGCGCTGATCCCCTTGCGGAATTCCTCCACGATCGTGGCCATCACGAAGCCGGCGAAGCCGATCGTGACGAGCGGCCAGGGACTGCGAAGGCCGAGCGCGTAAGCGAGGGCCGCAGATGCGAGTCCCGCCAGCGCGGGAACGAGGAAGGTCCGTTTCAGCTTCTCCGGCGTGGTCCTCCGCCATGGGAGCGCCGGGCCGATCCCCATCAGGAAGAGCAGCATCAGGCCGAGCGGGACCGAGACCTTGTTGAAATACGGAGGTCCGACGCTCACCCGGTTCTGGTTCACGGCCTCGACGATGAGCGGGAAGGTCGTTCCGAGCAGCACCGTGAACGTGAAGGCCACGAGAAGCAGGTTGTTCAGGATGAAGGCGCTCTCGCGAGATACCACCCCATCGAGATGTCCCGGCGCGTGGAGGCGGTCCGACCGCCAGCCGATCAGCGCGAGCGAAACGACCGCCACGAACGCGATGAACGCCAGGAACAGAGGCCCGATCACTCCCTCGGTGAAGGCGTGCACCGATTCGAGCACGCCGGACCGGGTCAGGAAAGTACCGAACAATACGAGAAGGAACGTGGAGATGATCAGGGTCAGGTTCCACGTCTTCAGCATCCCGCGGCGCTCCTGCACCATCACCGAATGGAGGAAGGCGGTCGCCGTCAGCCAGGGAAGGAAGGAGGCGTTCTCGACCGGGTCCCACGCCCAGTATCCACCCCAGCCCAGGACTTCGTAGGACCACCATGCTCCGCCGACGATGCCGACCGAGAGGAACGCCCAGGGAGCCACCGTCCAGCGTCGGGTGGTCCGGATCCACTCTTCATCCAGCTTGCCCGAGAGAAGGGCGGCGATCCCGAACGCGAAGGGCACCGTCAGGCCCACGTACCCGAAGTAGAGCATCGGCGGGTGGAGGCCCATCAGCGGGTGGTTCTGGAGCAGCGGATTCGGTCCCGGACCGTTCGCAGGCGCCGGGGAGACAACGCCGAAGGGGCTCGCCGGTCCCATCAAGAGGCCGAAGAAGAAAATCGCCACGACTCCCATCGCACCTAGCGCGAAAGGTGTCAGAACCGACTCGGAGTCCCGCTGGACGAAGGCTACCAGCGCCTGGTAGGCCGCCAGTATCCAGCCCCAGCACAGGATGGAGCCGTCGAGACTGCTCCACAGGGAGATCGCGGTGTAATAGGCAGGCGTCTCCCGACTTCCGACGCGAGCCACGTATTCGACGCTGAAGTCGTGGGTCAGCAGGGCGATTTCCATCGTGATGAACGCGACCGTCATGGCGGCGAACATCAAATAGGAGCCCCAGCGCGCGACCCTCGCGAGGGACTCGCTATGACGGAACCCTCCGACGATCCCCGAAACGGCGACCACGATCGCCGCCAGCAGTGCGACGATGATACTTACAGACCCGATCAGGCTGAGCATCGGGCCCCCCTACTCGTCGCCGGGCTTGACCAGGGACTCGTACATCTTCTTCGGGTCCTGTCCCTCGTGAGGAGCTTCATATTCGTTGGAGTGCTTCACCATCACGTTGGTGGACTCGAAGGTGCCGTCGTTGCGGTACTGCCCCTCCATGATCACGCCCTGCCCTTCCTGAAACATCGCGGGCGGCGCGCCGGAACTGTGCACCCGGACCTCCTGCAGACTGTCCTGGACGACGAATCGCAGGTCCATCGTCTCAGGATTCCAGTCCATCGAACCGGGCTTCACCTGCCCGCCCAGCCGCAGGGGCTGATCCACGACGTCGGCACCGCGTGCCAGAAGCTCGGACGGTGTGAGGAAGTAGACCACGTTCTCCTTCAGGCCGCCCGCGATCAGAAATGCGATCGCTCCGACGATCGCCAGAATTCCGATACCTGCCCAGATCTTCTTGGAACCACTCATAGGTCGCTATTCTCCGATTTTCAGGCGCCGGGGTCGCCGGCCGGCCGGCCGGCTCCCGCGCTCGTCTGAGTCCATTCATCCAGCGCGCGAGACGCCGCATCGAGGCGGCGGTTCGTCCGCCAGGCGTACCAGACCAGGGTGACCCAGGTAAGTGTGTACCCGGCCACGATGAAACCGAGATTATCCATTGTACGCCACACGCTGTTCGAGTTCCCCTTCGACCTTCGCCAGCCGGATCCGGCGCATCATCAGATAGGTATACACCAGGGTGAACGCGAGCAGGTTGAACAGCAGCGTCCAGAGGATTTCCGGCGATACCGAGCGCGGGCTCGAAGGCGGTTGGTGAAGGGTACGCCACCAGATGACCGAGAGGTAGACGATCGGTACGTTCGCGAATCCGATGATCCCGACGATCGCCGCCCAGCGTGCGCGCTTGTCCGGATCGTCGGCGAAGCTCCGGATCGCCAGATATCCGACGTAGATCGCGAGCATGATGGCCGTCGTGGTCAGCCGAGGATCCCACGTCCACCAGACGCCCCAGGTCGGCTTTCCCCACATCGACCCGAGCGCGAGGGTGAGCACCGTGAAGACGACACCGATCTCCGCCGAGGCATGGGCCACCCGGTCCCACTTGAGGTCGCGCTGGATGAGGTAGAGAACGCTCATCAGGAAGACGACGAAGAAGGACAGGAAGGCCAGCCATGCCGCCGGGACGTGCACGTACATCAGACGCTGCACGTCTCCCTGCAATCGATCCGGCGAAACGACGAAGAGACCGACGAACGAGCCGATCAACAGGGTCGCCAGGGCGGCGATGCCTATGAGATTCGCCTTGCCCGATTTGTTTGTCACGATCATTCCTCCAGAGCGATCGGAAAGATCCAGGTGCTTATGACGAAGAAGATCACGTCGAATGCGATCAGCAGACGAATCCAGATGCCGGAGTCCTGCATCGGATCGCCGACCAGGATCAGGGTCGTGGCGTTCACCGCACCGAGCAGCATGGGAACGAGCGCGGGAAACAGCAGCAGCGGAAGCATGACTTCGCGAGCCCTGAGGTTGACCGTCAGGGCCGCGTAAAACGTGCCGACGATCGAAAAGCCGATCGTACCGAGCAGCGCGACTCCCGCGAGCTCCCACGCGTG
>JARRPA010000005.1:0-17678 GCA_037383305.1 Gemmatimonadota bacterium
CGGGGGATCCGCGGGTCGATCGTGTTGACGACGCCTCCGATCGCCGAGCTTCCGTAAAGCAGCGTCGAGGGACCTCGCAGGATCTCGATCTGACCGGCGAGCAGGGGCTCCGAGGCGACCGCGTGATCCGGCCCCGTCGCGGACACGTCTCCCGTGCCCACGCCGGACTGGAGCGTCCGCACCCGGTCACCCTGGAGACCCCGGATCACGGGACGACTCGAGCCGGGACCGAAGTAGGTCGAGTTCATTCCGGGCCGCTCGGCGAGGGTCTCTCCCAGGCTGTTCAGACCCAGCTCTCGCAGCTCCCGCCCTGCCACCACATCCGTCGGCTGGTAGAGCTCCGATTGCGTGCGCGCCTCGGGTCCGACGCTGGCGATGATCGGCTCAGCGTGAAAGGCGGGCTCGAGCTCGATCTGGAGCTCGACCGTCTCACCGGCTCGCACCTCGATCCTTCTGGTGGCCTGTCCATTTTCCCGGCTGTAGAGCTCGATCACGTGACTGCCCGTCGGAAGGCGAAGGGAAAACCGGCCCTCTTCGTCCGTGTGATCGTGACGACCCAGTCCGATCACGCGCACCTCGGCGTCGATCGCGGCCTCTCCCGAAGGCGTCACAACCTGGCCCTGCACGATGCCTTGAGTCTGCTGCGCGAGCGCCGGACGTGCGCCGAAGCCACCGGGCGCCACGATCCCGATCCATGCCGATGCGACACCGACGAGCGCGGCTCGCGCTCTCTGATTGCTCATTTTCATCTGAAGATCCTAGCTGCCCGTTTTCCAGCTTTCGCCCCGAACACGGCGATACCGCCGTCGATCGGAGAGTACGCGTGCGTCAGGAAGGAACGGGCAGGGGCGGGGCTCTCGGCGCGTGAGCGGGACTCAGCAGATCACCGACGAGCGGCTCGCTGGCTGTGACGGTATCGGGGATCAGCGCGATGCGATGCGGCGGCACGTCGAGAGAGATCTCGGCTGCGCCTGTAGCCCTGTCCGGGGCCACGTGACAGATGACGCAACTGCTGGACGGACTCCCATCCGCGTGATCGTGTATGGTCGGGCCGATCAGCGCCGCGAACAGCAGAACCGCGAGGCACAGGGATGCGACCCTCTTCAGCCGGTGCGGCCGAGGCCGCGTGCCGGGATCGCACCGTGGAACACGGCGTTGCACCGGGGTGTTCTCTGCGGTCCGAGTCATGGATACAGTGTACGGGAATCGGAAGTCTGTCTCAAACCCGCGTGAGTCGCTCATCGTGTACGTGCTCCGCCAGCAGAGGGTTCCACACCTGAAGAGATGCACTTCGCGGCGATGCGGCTGGTCGGGTCGCGAGGCCTCCGTCCTGAGCCGGGCAGTCGTCGTAGCCTGTCTCGCAGTTACGGCGCTCCCCCAGGTCGCGGACGGTCAGGCAGCGGCGGAAGAATCGTATCCTGACCGATCGACGTGTCCGGAACCTCTCGAGCTCCTGGTCGAACGACGCCTGGCCGAGTCACAGGACCTCGAATCCGGATCGCGGCTGAGTGTCGCTGCACTTCCGGACTCGGAAGGGTGCCCGGCGATCGTGGCCGGCGTCTACGAGCCGGAGGCCGACCCCTCGGAGCTCGCGCGAGACCGGCGGAGAGTCTTTCTGCACCTGCCCGATCTCGCGGATCTGGCGGGGCGCGAGGACGAGGTGGACCGGTTTTCGGTGCTGCTGAAGGACCCCGGTGAGGCGGACGCCGTCGCCGCCCGGATCGGTGCCCTGATGCCGGGCACGAGGGCGCTCGGCGGTACCGAGGTGGCGGCCCGGGCATCGACGACCTTCGAGGTCGTGCGACGCTTCCATCGCGCCATCGGTCTGATCACGATCACGGCGGGGGGCGTCTTTCTCGCCTGCATCATGACCCTGAAGGTGCAGGAGCGGAGATCCCAGGTCGCGGCCCTGCGCCTCGTCGGAATCTCGAATCGAACCCTGCTCTCCTGGTTGATGCTGGAGGCTGCTCTCGTGTCGGCGATCGGAGGCCTGCTCGGCATCGGAATCGGACGGCTGGCTTCCTCGACGATCAATGCGTGGTACCAGAGGGTCTACGCGACCACTCTGGAGTTCTCGATCGTGACGAGAGAGACGGTCGCGATCGGGCTCGTTCTGGCGGTCGTGCTCGGGCTGGTCGCGGGTGGGGTCGGTGCCGTCCGTCTGCTGCAGGTCGACGCTCTCGAGGAGGTCGGCCGATGATCGGTCCGAAAGGGGGCGGCCCATGCTGATCTTCCGGTATTCCGCCCGCGAGCTTCTTCGCCATCCGGCCCGCTCGCTGCTCGCCGTGCTCGGCGTGGCCGTGGCCTGCGCGATGCTGCTGGACATGCTGATGCTCGGCGGCGGCTTGAACGCGAGCTTCCGGAGCCTGTTGACCAGTGCCGGCTACGAGCTGCGTGTCTCGCCGGCCGGTACCCTCCCCTTCGACACCGGAGCGACGATCGCGGATGCGGACGGGGTACGGAGCCGGCTCGAGGCCGAGCCTGCGGTGGATGCGGTCGCTCCGGTGCTTGGATCGAATCTGCTGATCGAAGGCGACGCCCCGGACCGGCTATTCGTGCTCGGTGTCGATCCGGCCGAACAGGGGATCTACCGGCTGACCTCGGGCCGTGACCCGCATGACGGAGGCGTAGTGATCGGACGCGAGCTGTCCGATGCCGGACTTTCGATCGGGGACTCGATCTCGCTTCGCGCCCCGGGGAGTTTCGCGGAGGCGGGGCGGCGAACCGGGAGATTTCGGGTCACGGGCGTCGCCGAATTCCTCTACGCCTCCTCGGGGGAACGGTCCGCCGCCGTGGCCTTGCCGACCCTCGCGCGGCTGACGGACCAACCGGATCGCGCGTCACTGATGATGGTCCGACTCACCGAGGGGCAGAACCCCGACAGTGTCGCGGCGGCTCTCCGTCTCCGGCACCCGGAGCTGGAGATCGCCTCGGTGGGTCAGCTCGTCGAGACGGCGGCCCGACGTCTTTCGTATTTCCGCCAGCTGGCGGCGATCCTGGGCACCGTGAGCCTGGTGGTCACGACCCTGCTGATCGGCACGATCATGGCGATCTCGATCAACGACAGGTACGGAACGATCGCGGCGCTGCGAGCGATCGGAATCTCGAAGCGGTCGATCGTCGCGGCGTTCCTCGTCGAAAGCCTGCTGCTCTGCCTGCTGGCCGCCGGAGTCGGACTCGGGCTCGGTCTCGTCGTCGCCGAGCAGCTCGAGCGGATTCTCTCCGACTTTCCGGGACTTCCCTCGGCGATCCGTTTCTTCGTGTTCGAGCCCGACCGACTCGCCTGGGCCGCCGCCGGAGTGCTGCTCGCAGGCGTCGGAGCGGCTCTCGTCCCGGCGATCCGGGCGATGAACGCCCCGATCGCCGCTACACTGCACCGGGAGGAACCGTGAGGTCACCGCAGGGCGCCGAGCGCCGACGGCGGCTCGTGGAGGCGCGTGACGTCCGCAGGGAATACCGACTCAAGGGAGATCTGATCGAGGCCGTCCGCGGCATCTCCCTCGAGGTCGACGCGGGAGACTTCCTCGCCATCGTCGGACCGAGCGGCTCGGGAAAATCGACCCTGCTGCACCTGCTGGGCGCGGTGGACAGCCCGACCTCGGGAGCGATCTACCTGGACGGCTCCGACGTCACTGCGCTGAGCGATTCCGAGCGTGCCCGGTTCCGGCTGGAGCATGTCGGCCTCGTGTTCCAGCGATTCCACCTGCTCCCGATGCTCACCGCGCTGGAGAACGTGGAGCTCCCGATGGCCGAGGCCGGGCTGGCGCGTAAGGAACGAGAGCAGCGCGCGAAGGAGTTGCTCACCCGTGTCGGACTGGGCGAGCGGATGCGTCATCGACCCGGAGAGATCTCCGGGGGTCAGAGGCAACGGGTCGCGGTCGCTCGTGCCCTCGCGAACCGGCCGGCCTTGCTCCTGGCCGACGAGCCGACCGGTGAGCTGGACCAGTCGACCTCGGCGGAGATGCTGGAGCTCTTCCAGTCGCTGAACGAGGACGGAACGGCGATCGTGGTGGCGACGCACGACCTGCAGCTCGCCGCAGGCGCCCGCCAGCAGTTGACCCTCGTCGACGGGAAGATCCGCGAATGATCGGTCGTCTCGTCTGGCAGTCGCTCGCACAGCGTCCGGGCCGGTCGCTGCTGCTGCTTCTCGGATACGGACTCGGCGTCGGCGTCACCGTGGCCCTGCTCTCGATCGGGGACGCTCTGGTGGAGCAGTCCCGCGACAGGGACCTCCTGGGAGGCGGAGACCTGGTGATCGTTCCCGCCGGGATCGACCTCGAGACGCTGAAGACCGGAGGAGTCAGCTCTCTCTACTTCACCGTCGACCAGGCTCGATACCTGTACCGCGAAATTCTGGCGGGACCGCGGGAGAAGGAGAGGATCGAGGCGGCCGCTCCCTGGATCGACGACGCGCTTCTCTACCTGCAGTTGCCCGACACCAACCTGGCGGTCGCCGCACGGGGACAGATTCCAAGCCGTGCACAGGCTCTCGGCGTCGCGCCTCGGTTGGTCTCGGGCTCCTGGCGCGATTCCGAGGCAGACGCCGTCTGGATGGCGCCCGGCGACTCGACGCTTCTCGCCGAGATCGACGCGTTCCACCGGCCCACAGGAGCCGCTGCCAGCGATTCCACCTGGGCGGAATGGCATTACTTCAACATCCTGTCGCCCGACGAGGAGAGCTGGCTCTACCTGACGTACCTCGTGGGCGGCGACCTCGAAGGCGGTGCCTGGGGCGGGCAGATTCTCGCCAATCTGGTCCGGCGGGATGGCACCGAGCGACGGTTCGAAGATCAGCGCGAATCGAGGGAGGTGCGCGTCTCGCTCGACCGGCCGGACCTCGAAATCGGCGCTTCCGCGGTGCGGCTGCGCTCGGATGGGCAGTACGAATTGACGGCCCGCGTCCCGGCGGCCGATGGCGGAGGAGACACGCTGTCGCTCCGGCTCACGCTTGCCCCCGCACCCCGGCGCTACCTGCCGCCCGTGGATGTATCGCCCGGCGGATTCACCTCCGGATACGTGGTTCCTGTGCTGGACGGGCGGTCGACGGGCTCGCTCTGCGCCGGATCTCAGTGCCTCGAGCTTTCGGACGCGGCTTCGTATCACGATCACAACTGGGGCGTCTGGCGCCGCGTGACCTGGGACTGGGGGTTCGCGCGGGCCGGCGACCTCTCGATTCTCTATGGCGGCGTGAAGCGCGATGACGCCGGAGGCGGCCGATTTCTCTTCGTGGTCGACAGCCTCGGTCTCCGGGGCGTTCTACCGATCCGGGAGATCGCGTACGAGTGGTCGGACCGGAAGGAAAACGGGGATGCCGTCGGAGGCCTCCGCCCCACAGGATTCAGGCTCCGCGCCGATCGAGGTGACGACTCGCTGGCGATTCGAGTGTCGGTGGACCACCTGCGCACCACGCCGCGCGACGAAGACGGCGCCCTCTTTCACCAGATGCGCGGGCCGGCGACCGTGCGAGGGCGACTGCTGGACGAGCCCGTGGAGGCGGCGGGCTCGGGGTTCTTCGAGACCTGGACCCGGGAAGGAGAGTCTCGATGAAGGTAGGGCGAACTCGAGCCGGCTCGCGGTGCATGATCGGTTCTCTCGTCGTGATGGCCTCGCTCGTATCGGGTTGCGAGACGGATGACTCCGCGGCGACCCGGGGGGCGGAACGGAGCGGGATCACGGAACTGAGGGACGCGATCGAGGCGCGCATGGCGGAGACGGGCGCCGAGTACGGGATCGCCTACCGTGACCTGGAAACGGGCGAGCAACTTCTGCTGAACCCGGATGCCGAGTTCCACGCCGCGAGCATGATGAAGGTGCCGGTGATGGTCCGGCTGTACCGGATGTCGGATGCCGGTCGGCTGGACCTCGACGCTCCGATCGAGGTTCGAAACGAGTTCCGCAGCATCTATGATGGGAGCCCGTATTCCCTGACCTTCGACGAGGACAGCGACTCGACCCTCTACGCGCTGGCCGGTACCGCATTGCCGACGCGCGAGCTGATCGACCTGATGATCACGCGCTCGTCGAACCTGGCCACCAACGTCCTGATCGCGCTCGCGGACCCCGACTCGATCGCCGTGATGCTGGACGAGTTCGGAGCCGGGGGCATGAGAGTGCTTCGGGGGGTGGAAGACATTCCCGCTTACCGGAACGGGCTGAACAACACCACCACGGCGCGGGGCCTGCTGGAACTGTTCGACGCGCTGGGCTCCGGGCGCGCCGCGACCGTCGAGTCCACCGGCGAGATGATGGAGATCCTCCTTCGCCAGGCGTTCAACGACGCCATTCCGGCAGGTCTTCCCGAGGGGATTCCGGTCGCGCACAAGACCGGCTGGATCACCGCGGTCGACCACGACGGTGGAGTGATCCTTCCGCCCGGCGAGTCGCCGTACGTGCTCGTGGTACTGACGAGTGGCGTCGAAGACGAAAGAGTGACCCGCGCGGCCGCGGCCGATGTCAGCCGGCTCCTGTGGAACTGGCGGCAGGAACGGTTCCCGGATCGTCGGGATTGAGCGCAGCCCCGACCTCGCCCGCACGATCGAGCGACCACTTGGCCATCACCGGGCCGACCAGCTCGTGTACCGCCACCATCCCGACGAAGAACATGTAGAGGTCGGCGCCCCAGGTCGGGAATTCACGCGATAGCAGATCGGCCATCCCGAGTGCCACACCGGCCTGCGAGATGAAGGCGCCCCATGCGGTCTTTCGGACCAGATCGGGTGAGCCGCCGACCCTGCCGCCCCAGTCCGTACCCAGAGCGATCGCGAGCGCGCGAACGCCCACGAGCACGAACGCCCATACCCAGACATCGGCCAGCTCCGCCAGGTGAACCGAGGCGCCCGCGAGACTGAAGAACACGGCATAGAGAGGGAGGGACGCCGCCTCGAGGGCCTCGACGAACCGGGTTCCCTCTACGGGCAGGAGGTTCTCCACCGCGAACCCGGCCGTCAGCGCCATCAGCAGGAGCTCCAGATGCAGCATCGCCGCGATCTCGACCATGATCCACGCCATGGCGATCGTGAACAGCACGAGGTGCTGGTTCACCCAGCGCAAAAAGGCGGCGATCGCGAGTCCGACGACGAGGCCCCCGGCCAAAGATCCCCCGATCTCCCTGGCCAGGTCCGCCACGATGCCTTCCCGCGCCGCGCCGGGCTCGACCAGAGAGTAGGTCGCCGACAATGCGATCGCGAAGAGAACGATCACGAGCACGTCCTTGAGCACCGTCACTCCGAGGACCGTGGTCGATACCGGCCCCTTCGACTTCGTGTCCGTGATCACGGCGATCGCAACGGAAGGACTGCTGGCGACGGCGATGGCGGCGAAAACGATCGCGACGGACAGGACCACATTCCACGACCGCCCCGCGGTGAAGGGCAGATAGGCACGCAACAGGATCACCGCCGCACCGACGAAGAGCAGGATCGTCGCGGTCTGCACCAGGGTGATGGAGGCCAGAGAGCGATAGGAGCCCCGAAGCCGACGCAGATTGAGCTCGCCGCCGGCGGTAAGAGCGATCAGGGCGATGGCCAGACTGCTGAACGGACGCAGGTCGTTGACTTCGGCGTCCGACAGGAAGCCGAGGACGCTCGGCCCGATCACCAGGCCGACGATGATGTATCCGGTGACCCGGGAGAGGCCGAGGCGGTTCGCGACCTGGCCGCCGATGAAGGCGGTCAGCAGCAGAATCCCCAGATTCAGGGTCTCGGCGGCGCCAGGAATCGGGGCCGGATCGATCGCCCGGAGCACCCATATCGCGAAGAGAAGAACGGCGAGCGCCAGTCCGCGCGCGAGCGCTCCCTTCCAATCCCGCTCGCCGTGGCCGGTCACGCTTCGGGTTCGCTCACGCGAAGGACCGCCGATCCGTCGATCCCGTCACGCTTGAGCCGGATCAGAGCTTCGTTCGCTTCCTCGAGCGCGAACTCCGTCACCCGCGCGACGACCGGAATGGCCGCCGCCTCCTCCAGAAGGCCTCTCCCGTCTTCCCTGGTATTCGCCTCGACGCTCGTGAGGGTCTTCTCGTGGAAGAGGCACGGCTCGTACTCGAGCTCCGGCACCGGCGTCATATGGATGCCGGCGCACGCCACCGTACCGGCGGCGCGAATCCCGCGAAGCGCGTCGGGAACGATCGTGCCGGCGGGCGCGAAGATGATCGCTCCGTCCGCGGGGACAGGCGGGCGCTCCCCTTCCCCGCCCACCCATTCGGCGCCCATGCTGCGCGCGAGCTCGCGATGACTCTCGCCGCGACTGACGACGTCCACCGTGCAGCCCCGGTGCCGGGCCAGCTGCATCACGACATGGGCCGAAGAGCCGAATCCGTACAGGACGATCCGGCCGCCGGGAGGAACGGAAGAGCGCTCGAGCGCCCGGTACCCGATGATCCCCGCACAGAGCAGCGGGGCGACCGCGAGATCACCGAACCCTTCGGGCAGGCGATAGGCATATTCGGAGGAGACCACGGCGTATTCGGCGTACCCGCCATGCTCGTGGTAGCCGGTATATCGGGACCCCCGGCAGAGATTCTCCCGGCCGCTCAGGCAGTCGTCGCACGCGCCGCACGTGTGCCGCAGCCAGGCGATGCCGGCTCGGTCACCTACTTCGAAGCCGACGGCGCCCGGTCCGAGCGCGTCCACGACCCCGACGACCTGGTGTCCCGGAACGATGGGAAGAGCCTGCGTCGGCAGGTCGCCCTCGATCACGTGCAGGTCGGTCCGGCAGACGCCGCACGCGGTCACTCGTAACCGGATCTCGTTCTTCCCCGGGTCCGGCGTCGGCAGTTCCACGAGCTCCAGCGGACTCGTTTCGATCGGAGAGATCGCTCTCAGGAGCATTGCCTTCATCTCGACCTCCTTCCCTCCGGGCAGCGACGGCGAAGCGACAGGTGTTCTTTCTTCGTACGATGCAGCGGCTGCACAGTCGAAACGTATGCGGCGGCCGCTTCTGTGACGATCCGCAGGGTGCGGTCAGCCGCCGTGACCGAAACGGAATGCATGGCCCGTTCGATGCCTGGAGAAGCTCAAATGAAAAGACCTGGATCTGCGGCGCTCGGCGCGCTGATCGCGCTGTCCGCCCTGACCGGAACGGCCCCGGCTCAGACTCCTGTCGAGGCGGCTCCCCGACCGATCCCCTATCCACTGACCCTGTCCCCCGGCTTCGCCTCGGCGGTGGAAGCCGGCTCGCGTACGATGGAGGGACGCCCCGGTCCCGATTACTGGCAACAGTCGGTCCGTTACGAGATCGAAGCCGCCGTGGATCCGACCGAGAAACACATCGAGGGCTCGACGCGAATCGTGTATCGGAACGCCTCCGAGAGCCCTCCTTCCGTCCTCAGGATCCGGCTGAACCAGAACCTCCATGCCGAAGGGGCCGCGCGCCACGAACCGGCAGAAGTCACGGGGGGCTTCGATATCGAGCGGATCGCCGTGGACGGCAGCGACGTCGCCGAAGATGCGACCGGGCGGCCCCGGTACGAGGTCAACGGCACGATCCTGCTGGTGAGGCTGCACGAGGCGATGGCAGCCGGCGACACCGCCATCGTAGCGATCGACTGGGCGTTTACGATTCCCAGGGTGGGCGCGAACGGTCGGATGGGATGGGACGCCGACAACTTGATCTACCTGGCGTACTGGTATCCGCAGGTCGCCGTATTCGACGACGTCATCGGTTGGGAGGAAGACCCCTTCCTCGGTCGGGCGGAATTCCACGCCGACTTCGCCGACTACGACGTCCGTCTCACCGGTCCGGCCGGGTGGACGGTGGTGGGTACGGGAGAACTGCAGAATCCCGACCGGACATTGGGCACGCACGTCCGCGAGCGGTTGCGTCGTGCGGAGTCGAGCGATGAAGTCGTTCACGTTCTCACGGCGGGGGACTTCGGGCCGGGCTCGGCGACCATGGGATCGGAAGGCGATCTCCTGACCTGGCACTTTACGGCCGAGAAGGTCCGTGACGTGGCCTACTCGCTGACCCGGGAATCGCTGTGGGACGCCGCGCGCACGCCGGTCGGCGATCGGAATGGGGACGGCGACATCGACTATGCGCGGGTGGATGCCCTCTACCGCGCGGAGGCCACCGGCTGGCCCGACGCGGCCGGCTATGCGCAGCACGCGATCGCCTTCCTCTCGGAGTACCTCGACTATCCCTATCCGTGGTCGCACATGACGGTCGTGGAGGGCGAGAACATCATCGGCGGCGGCATGGAATACCCGATGATGACTCTTATCGGGGCGTTCAACGGGAGGCCTGCGGCCGCGCTGTACGGGGTGATCGCCCACGAGCTCGGACACATGTGGTTCCCGATGATCGTGAATTCCGACGAGATCCGCTGGGCCTGGATGGACGAGGGAACGACCGTGTTCAACACCGCCCAGGCCTCGGCGGACTACTTCCCGGGAACCGATCCCGAGCAGATCGAGATTCTCCAGTACCTCGGGGCCGTGGCGGCCGGATTCGACGCGACGATGATGCGTTGGACGGACTGGGAATATCCCATCGCGTGGGGCGTGGCAGCCTATCCCAAGCCGGCGGCGGCCATGATCGCCCTTCGCGAGATCGTGGGGGAGGACACCTTTCTCGAGGCGTTTCGAGGCTACATCGACACGTGGGCATACAAGCACCCGAAGCCGGAGGACTTCTTTCACTGGTTCGAACATGCCGCAGGAAGGGACCTGGACTGGTTCTGGCGCAGCTGGTACTACGAACAGTGGACCCTCGACCACGCCGTCACTTCGGTAGCGATCGACGGACCCCAAGCAGTGATCACGATCGAGGACCGGGGCGACCTCCCGATGCCGGCGCGGGTCACGATCGAACGGGAAGACGGTTCGATGGAGAGGGCGGAAGTTCCCGTCGAGACCTGGCTTAGCGGTACCCGGACGGCGGTTCTGAGGGTATCCGCCTCGCCCGCCATCACGCGGGTCCGGGTGAATGCCGATGGGAAGTTCGCGGACCGCGATCGCTCGAACGACAGCCGCGCACCGGACGCCGGAGGCTGAATCGGGCCGCGCAGCGTTGACGATCTACGGGATGGCCGCCGCTTCCAGCACCGGAAGCGCGGCGCGTCCCGTGGCCCCGGCGCTCGCTTTCAGATCGGCGGCCGTGCCCGAGAGCGTCATCCACTCCAGCGTTCCCGGCACTCGATTCCCTCCCCTCAGCCGAACCCGGAGGTAGTCTCCGGTCAACCCCGACGTGGCACTCTCCACCGCGACCCGGGCGCGCTGCCCTGCGCGTGAGTTGGCATAAGCGGTTCCCGCCTCGATCCCGGCCTCTCGAAGCTCCAAGGCGCGCGCGGCGGCCGTCTTTCGTGACACCCGGTCCGTCAGCGAAGAGGCCTGCGTGCCCTCGCGCGGTGACCAGGGAAACACGTGCAGGTACGTGAACGGCAGTTCGTCGATCAACGCACGCGTGGCGGCATGGTCTTCCTCCCTCTCACCGGGGAACCCGGCGATCACATCTGCTCCCAGCCCCAGCGGTTCGATCCGCTCCGCGATCTCGAGCACCCGCCGCCGGTACTGCTCTCGGGTGTGCCAGCGCCGCATGGCCCTCAACACGGAATCGCTACCACTCTGCATCGGCACGTGCAGATGCGGAGCGAGAGAGCCTCCCGACCCGGCCATCAACTCGATCAGCCCATCCTCGATTTCGGTGGCCTCGATCGATCCCAGTCGGAAACGGACCCCGGGCAATCGCTCGAGAAGCTCGGCAACGAGCGACGTGAGGGACGTGCCGTCCCCGAGATCGAGCCCGTAGTGGCCGATGTGAATGCCCGTCAGGACCAGCTCGGCGTGGGATTCCGCCTGCAGCCGGGCCTCGGCGAGGATCTCGCCGGGATCACGGGAACGGCTCGTTCCACGCGCCAGACGCGTGGCGCAGAATGAACATTTCCGGTCGCATCCGTCCTGGATCTTGAGCCAGCCCCGGCTGCCCCTGCGATTCGAGCGCAGCAGCACTCCACCGATCGGCTCCTCGTCCGTGGCCGCGAGATGCACCTCGGGGGCCACTACGAGCGCGACGGCTACCGGGTCATGTCCGGGGATCACGCCGTCCACCTGCGGCATTTCCTCGTACTCGGCGGCGCGAAGGGCCGAAGAGCAGCCGGCCACCACGAGACGCAGCTCCGGGTGTCTGCGGGCGAGGCGTCGAACGGTCCGCATCGCCTCCCGGTCGGCGGCCTCGGTCACCGTGCAGGTATTCAGTACGGCCGTATCGGCCCGGGCGACATCGTCGACCGTCACGGCGCCCCGGCTCTCGAGTTCCTGTCGCATCCGCTCGGTGTCGTACTGGTTCGCCTTGCAGCCGAAGGTGCAGTACCACACCGCCGCGCCGGGCGTGCGCGACGCCCCGGGTCCCGATCCGATCATCATGCCGCCCATGCTCGGCCCGGCGGGTCCGTTGCGCAACGTGGAGGCGGGCGTCAACCATTCGAGCACGACCGATATCCAATTGTCTGCATGAACACGGGGACTGCATTGGCCGAATCAAGAGACGACGACCCGCACGCGTCGTTGGACGAACGGGACGATGTACGTCGCGCCGCGGCCGGTGACGTCCAGGCCTTCGAGAGACTGTACCGGACTCACGTGGCCCGGATTCATGGGCTCACGAGACGCATGCTGGGCGACGATCTGGCCGATGAAGTCACGCAGGATGTGTTCGTGAGAGCCTGGTCGAAGCTCGACACTTTCCGCGGAGACGCGGCGTTCGGCACCTGGCTCCACCGGGTCGCGGTGAATCTGGTCCTCGGCAAGCGGAAGAATCTCGGCCGACGAAGGCAGCGGTTCATCGGAGACGGCGAGGCCGTGCTTGAGAGGGAATCGCAGACCAGGGAGCGGCCGACGGTGCGACTGGAGCTGGAAGCGGCGCTGGACCGGCTGCCGGACGGAGCGAGAGAGATTTTCGTGCTTCACGACGTGGAAGGATATCGGCATCGGGAAATCGCCGAACTGCTGGGCGTTACGACCGGAACGACGAAGGCGCAGCTGCACAGGGCACGTATGATTCTGCGACGATACTTGAGTCGCTGACGAATGTGAGGAACGAGACGATGAACGACGACAGGTTCCAGAGACTTTCGGGATACCTGGACGGTGAATTGTCCGAAGCGGACGGCACGGCGCTCGAGAGGGACCTCGAGACCGATCCGGATCTCGCCCGGCTCCTGAACGAGCTGAGAGAGGTCAGGCGATGGGCCGGCGAAGCGGCGGAAAGGGCGCCCGACAGGGACCTCTGGCCGCAGATCGCAGCGCGAATCGAGGCGGAACGGGTGGTGGAGCTGGATACCGCCCGGAATTCCCGTCGCAGACTCAGCTTCACCGTGCCGCAATTCGCCGCGGCCATGATCGCGACACTGGTGTTGGGATCCGGCGCGCTCTGGGTGGCGAAGGCGCTCGGAGAATTCGCGGGTGGAGAACCGACCACGATCGCGGCCACGGATACCGAGGACGCGACCCGCACGTCCGCGACCACTGGAAATTATCCCGTACGGCTCGTGGAGAGCGCGGAACGGCGAAATCCGTCGCGTAAGTCGGACGTCGCGATCGCCGAGCTGGAAGCTCGACTCGCCGAGGGACGCCACAATCTGGACAGCACCACCGTCCGGATCCTCGAGGAGAGCCTGGCCACGATCGACCGGGCGATCGAAAGCGCTTCTGCGGCACTGGAAGCGGACCCGGGGAACATATGGCTCAATCGACACCTCGCGGACTCGAAGTCCCGCAAGGTCAGACTCCTGGAGAAGGCCGCCGCGCTTTCCGCGGTGCGGACCTGAAATAGAAGAGGAAGGAACGAACCATGGTCACTCATCTTTCGGCCGCTCTGCTCGCTGCTCTCGCGGTGGCCCCGCAGCAGCAGACCGACACGACTCTGGCCGTCGCCGCCGACGGCCGGCTGGAGGTCCACAACGTGATGGAAGGCTCCGTCACGATCCGTACCTGGGACCAGGCCCGCGCCCGCGTCGCGGCGGAGTTCGAAGGCGACGACGCCGTCGAGATCCGCTACGCCGCCCCGACGCTCTCGGTGCTCGTGCGCCCCGAGCGGCTGGGAGACGAACGTACGGAGCTCGACATCACGATCCCGAAGGGGATGTCGGTCGAGGTGACCGGCATCGAGATGTCCCTCTCGGCCGACGGCCTCGGCGCGAACGTGATCGTCAACTCCGTGGAGGGAGGCGTCCAGGTCCGGGGCGGTCGGGGGAACATCAACCTGAACTCGGTCGAGGGAGGCGTGAGCCTGGACGGCGCGGAGGGCAACATCGCCCTCGTGTCGGTCGATGGCGACGTGAGCGTGAACCGCTCCACGGGCGTCGTCTCCGTGCAGAACGTCGACGGGGACATCCTGCTCGAGGGTATCACCTCGGACAACGTCGAGGTGAACACGGTGGACGGCGACCTGCTCTACCGGGGGACGATCCGGGACGACGGACGATACTTCCTCTCGACCCACGACGGCGACGTCACGATCGAGATCCCGGAAGGGACCAACGCCCGGGTGTCGGTATCGACATTCAGCGGAGACCTGGAAGCGGACTTCCCGGTCACTCTCGCGGGCAGTGACAACATTCAGAAGAGTCTCTCGTTCACGCTGGGAACGGGAAAGGCGCTCGTAGAGATTTCGACGTTCGACGGCCTGATTCAGCTCGTCCGGCCGTAGCTCCGGGCCCTCGGGCACGGCACGTTCCGAGTGACGGGTAGACTCCAAGGGAGGGGAAGATGGAAGCGAGTAGAACGAAGATCGCGGCGCTGGCCCTCGCCGGCCTCGCCTGCCTGCCGGCGACGGCCGGCGCGCAGGATTTCGAGTGGAGGGGTCGCGTGGACCGCGGCGACCGGATCGAGATCAAGGGGGTCAACGGGGAGATCAACGCGACCTACACGTCGGGATCCGAGGTCCGGGTAACGGCGCGGAAGGAAGCGAAACGAGACGATCCGGGCGAGGTGCGCGTCGAGGTGGTCGAGCACGGGGACGGCGTGACGATCTGCGCGGTCTACCCGGATGACGGGGGACGGAAAAACGAGTGCAGGCCTGGTGACGAGGGCCACCTGAGCTCGCACGACAACGACGTGGCCGTACACTTCTCGGTCGAAGTCCCGGCCGGGGTGATGCTCCGTGCGAGCACGGTCAACGGCGGAATCGACGCGGGCGGGCTGCAGAGCGATGTCGACGCCTCGACGGTGAACGGAGGCGTGAGCGTCTCCACCAGCGGGCTCGCGAAGGCGAGCACCGTGAACGGCTCGATCAAGGCCTCGATCGGCCGCGCCGACTGGAGCGGCGACCTGGACTTCGAGACCGTGAACGGGAGTATCACGGTCGAAATGCCGGCCGACGCCGGTGCCCGGGTGCGGGCGAGCACCGTGAATGGCGGACTCGAGACCGACTTCCCCCTGACGATTCAGGGCCGGTTCTCGAACCGGAAGATGGAGGGGACGATCGGCGGAGGAGGTCGCGACCTCAACCTGGAGACGGTGAACGGCTCGATCCGTCTGCGGAAATCCGGCTGAGCCGAAAGACGTCGGTCTTGGACGGGGAGGTTCCTGACCGGATACGGGAGTCTCCCCGCCTCATTTCCCCCCGCCGTCCTTCTTCCGCTTCTTCTTACGCTTCTTGCCGGAGCCACCTGAGTTCGCGTCCGGATCGGGTTCCAGGGGATCGAAGCTCCCCTGTTCCAGCTCGGCGACGATCTGCAGCGCGTTCTCCTCGATCTCGCGGATCGTCTTCCGCATCCTGTCGAGTCGCTTGCGCTTGATCCCCTCGTAGAGCCGATCGCGGACCTGAATCGCCAGCGGCGCTCGCTCCGAGACAAAGGCGCGCCCCTCGGGGGTGATCCGGATCCGCGTGCGCCGGCCGTCGTCCGGGTCCGGCTCACGCCGGACGTAGCCGCGCTGCTCGAGGCCGTTCAGAATCCGGGAAGTGTTCGGACGGTCACGGAACAGGGCCTCGCCCAGTTCCGTCTGCGATTGACCGTCACGAGCGAGCAGCCGGGAAAGTACGAGCCACATCTCCGGCGTAACGCCGGTCTCGGTCGTGTCGACGACCTTCAGAAACAGGACCCGCAGTAGGCGTGCGGTGCGCTGGACCAGGTAGGCGGGGGCGTCGTCCGAACGCCGCTCGCGCGCGATCCCGCTGCCTCCGGCCTGCATCTCTCCGGTCATGTCGCCGCTCCCGTGAACGTCCTCGATCGCTGCCTGCGCAATGATCCCGACAGGGTGGGAAGGATGGCGGCGCGGGGCAAGTCGGCCGCCTCAGGACGCGGCCCATGGGTCAGGAGGAGCGCAGTGCCTCGAGGCGCTCGGGCGCGTCGCGGAACCTCGGAAGGGTGGGAATTTCCTCTCCCCAGTCGCGCAGAAGCTTCTCGTAGGACTCGATCGCCGACGCGCGGAGACCCAACGCCTCGTAAACGCGGCCCTTGGCGTAGAGGATGACGTGGTAGTCGACCGGGAGGACCCGGTCGGCGTCCGCGACCTGGACTCGCTCGGCGGCCTCGACAACGTTCCTCGCCTCCCCCGCCCGATCGAGTTCGAGCAGCTTCCAGACCGAACGATAGCGGCCGAGGCGGGAGCCACCCCAGGCGCTGTCTGCCGCCCACTCCACGGCGAGCGCGCCTTCGAGCCCGTCGGCACGGATGTCCGGGCGATCCTGCGCGTTGCCGATCTGCTCGACGGTCCGGTAGGCCTCGCGCGCCTTCTCGAACTCCCCCTCCCAGGCCCACGCGTCGCCGGTGAGCAGAAGCGCCTGGCCGCGCACGGCGGGATCCCCGGCGTTGCGCCAGGACTCGAGCTCCTCGCGCGCTCCTGTCGGGTCCCCGCGGCGCAGGTAGGAGCCCGCGAGGCGGCTCATGGCGCGAAAGTCGGTCGGGTCGACCTCCAGCGCCGCCCGATACTGGGCCCGCGCCGCCCCCAGCCGATTCAGCTCCTCGTAGACACGGCCCGACTCGATTCGTGCCCGTGCCGGATCCTCCACGACCGTCGCGTACCGCTCGAGAGCCTCGTTGGCCATCTCCGTGTCGCCCTGCACGACCGCGACGTGGGCGAGCCGAGCCCAGGCGCGCGCCTGGTCGGGATCAATCCGGACGATTTCCTCGAGTGCCTGTCGGACCTCGTCCTCTCGACCGGGAACCTGTTCGAGCAATTCGACCATGCGGTAGCGGGCCCCGATGCTGTCAACACTCAAGGAATCCCAGGTTTTCCTCAGATCGATCTGAAATTCCTTGAGCTTGTCGATGTCGCCCACCAGCGCCAGCGCCGGCCGTCTCCCCTCGTCAGGGCGTACGCCCTTCGGCGGCGGCCCGGCGCCCCGGCGTCCGCCCTCCGAGGTCGCCCCCTCGGTCTCGAAGGTCGTCTGGGTCTCCGGTGCTGCGTTGGCCTCGCTCATGCCCCCAGGGTGCCAGCGCCGGGTCAGGCTCGGCCGGCGCGTCAGCCCACACTCCAGTCCGGCCAACGACATTCCGCTTCCCGCATACCCCGCCGCCTATACAGTACACCTGACGGAAGCCGTGCTGCGGACCAGCGTGGACGCCGGAGACCTGGTTGTGACGCAACCGGACGGTGATGTCTACGACCCTGTTTTCTATTTTCAGAATAATCAGACGAATAGCAACACCCTGTTCGACCAGAGTCTTGCCGTCCGCGATCCGGTTTGCGGCTTCATCGCCACCAGAGACGCGTTTGTCAGATTGTGCTGCGGCCCGACCTCAG
>JARRPA010000006.1:0-16407 GCA_037383305.1 Gemmatimonadota bacterium
CAAGGGCGTACGCACCGAGTACTACACGTTTCGGGGCGACACGGGACTCGACGAGAACGAGTTCGTCATCGTCGAGGCGGACCGCGGGCAGGATCTCGGATGGGTGAAGAGGGCGGAGGACGCCGCCTCGCTGAGCTGCGATGCGGGGTGCGAGCACGACCACGAGCACCGCCCGCCCGTCTCTCTCCCCCCGCGGAAGATCCTCCGTCGGGCCGCCCCGGTGGATGTAGAGCGCCGGATGCGGCTCCTGGCGGAGGAGCCCGAGATCCGCCGGCGGACCCGCGAACTGGTCGCCCGGCACCAGCTGAAGATGAAGATCAGCGAGGCCGAGTGGCAGTGGGACCGCAACAAGCTGACCGTGTATTTCACCGCCGAGAAGCGAGTGGACTTCCGGGGTCTGGTGAAGGACATGGCTCGTACCTTCAAGACTCGGATCGAACTCCGGCAGATTGGAGTCCGCGACGAGGCGAAACGGCTCGGCGGTATCGGCCGGTGCGGCCGGGAGCTCTGCTGCCGTCTATGGCTTCCGCGGATCGAACCGGTCACCCTCCAACTGGCCAAGGACCAGGGACTCTCGCTGAATCCGGCACAGATCTCGGGTGCCTGCGGGCGACTGATGTCGTGCCTGCACTACGAGCACGAAGCCTACGTGCAGGCCCGGAAGCGATTTCCCAAGGTCGGGAAGATCCTGCGTACTTCGCGGGGCGAGGAACGGGTTACCGGCTGGGATCTCTTCCGGGACACGGTCGCGCTCCGCACGGACGCAGGCGAAGAACGGACGATACCGCTCGACGAGCTCAAGGCCGAGACCGCCGAGGCACGCGGATCGAAGCGCTGAACCTCTCACCTCCCCACGGACGGCTTCCTTGGCACGATTCTACCTGACGACAGCGATCGACTATGCGAACGGCGACCCCCACATGGGGCACGCCTACGAGAAGATCGGAGCCGACGCCATCGCCCGGTACCGACGCCTGTGCGGCGACGACGTATGGTTCGTCATCGGCATGGATGAGCACGGACAGAAGGTGCAGCAGGAAGCCGAGAGTCAGGGCCGGGACCCGCAGGACTGGGTGGACGAAGTCGCCGGGAAATTCCGGCGGGTCTGGGAACGGCTGGAGATCTCGCACGATGACTTCATCCGGACCACCGAGCCGCGCCACGAGCGTGCCGTGGACGCCCTGATCGAGAGGATCGACCGCAACGGCGACATCTACACGGCTCGCTACGAGGGCTACTACTGTTCGGGCTGCGAGGCCTTCCGCAAGGAATCGGAGCTCGTGGACGGTCGTTGCCCGCTGCATCCGACCCGTGAGATCCTTTCGATGGAGGAGGAGAACTACTTCTTCCGCCTGTCGGATTACCGGGACCGGCTGGTGCGGCACATCGAGACGCACCCCGATTTCATTCAGCCGGTGAGCCGCCGGAACGAGATTCTCGGGTTGCTGCAAGGGGGACTGGAGGACATCTCGGCGTCCCGGTCCCGCGTCTCCTGGGGGGTTCCCTTCCCCGGAGACCCCGAGCACACCGTGTACGTCTGGTTCGACGCACTGCCCAACTACATTTCTGCCGTGGGGTACCCCGATGCGGAGTTCGAGCGGCGATGGCCCGCTGCGCTCCACGTGATCGGCAAGGACATCACTCGATTTCATTGCGTCATCTGGCCTGCGATGCTGATGGCCGCCGACATCGAGTTGCCGGAGACGGTATGGGCCCACGGGTTCGTGATGATCGCGGGTGGAAAGCTCTCGAAGTCGGAGGCCCAACTGCTGGACCTCGACCGCCTGATCGACCGACACGGTCCGGATGCGTTCCGGTTCATTCTCCTTCGCGAGGCCGCGTGGGACTCGGATCGCGATTTTCCGAGCGTTCAGGCGTTCCTCGACCAGTTCGACTCGCGCTACGAGGCGGACCTGGCCAACGACCTGGGCAATCTGTTGAACCGGACCGTCTCGATGATCCTCAAGTACAGGGACGGTACGATCCCGGGTATGGAAACGGAGCCCGACTCCGATTCGGCCCCCGGGGCGAGCGGCACCGAACTCGACGTGGCAGCGCTGGCTGCCATGAAGAGATGGTCGGAGGCGATGGACGCCTACCGGCTCCACGAAGGCATCGAGGCGGCGATGTCGATCGTCCGGGATGCGAACGGATACATCGACCGGAGTCAGCCCTGGAAGCTGGCGAAGGACCCCGAAGCGACGGGAGAGCTCGACGCGGTTCTCGGCTCCCTTGTCCGGGCTCTCGTCTGCACGGCAGTCGCCCTCACCCCCTTCATGCCCGGCAAGTGCGAAGAGATCTGGGAGCGCCTGGGTGGGGACGGAGCCATCCCCAGCCCCGCGCGCATGTTCGAGCGGCTGCCCGGGCAGATTCCGCAATCCGCAACGGGCGTGCTCTTTCCGCGTCCCGAACCCTGAGACCGGCGTCGGCCTCGCTCCGCGACGGCATTGCTCTTGCTTGACACGCCGTCGCGAATCGTGGTAGCCTACTGCGTCCCGCTCGGCGTCCGTATGCCGCCCGAGCAGTTGAAAGCACCATTATTCGCAATGCGACAGACGCCCCCTCCGGCGTACTCGGGGCGGTCTGTGTGCGTAATAGAGACGGAAAAGATTGCATGACGGATCAACGGATTCCGGGGGAGGGCGCTCTGAAGCCCACGCACTGGACGGTACAGGTCATGCCCGACGGTGGCGGGAGTGTCCGATCGCTGCGGGTAACGCGACGATGGGTGCGAGGGCTGACGGCCGTCGCGGCGATCGTCGTTCTCGTTCTGGCGGGAGGAATGGCCGTGTTCGGCACGAACATGGCCAGGGAAGCGGAGTTGACCCGACTCCGGCTCGAGAACCGGCACCTGACCCGGAATCTCTCCGAGGTCGAGGCCGAGCTGGCCATGGTCGGTGCCGCGATCGACGAACTGTCGGACCAGGATCAGAGGTTCCGGCTCCTCGCGGGTCTTCCGCACATCGATCCCGACGTGCTGGAGGCAGGTGTCGGAGGCCCCCTGCTGGGCGACCCGGCCCGGGAGGAGTTTCTGGACGCGTCGCCGGCGCTGGCCGGACGCACCCTGGCGGCCAGTTATGACGTCGACCGCCTGTTTCGCCGCGTCGAGCTGCTATCGGCGAGCATGAGCGAAGCTCTCGACTCGGTCGCTCTTCACGAGGACCTCTTTCTCGCACGGCCTTCGATCCGACCGGTGCAGTCGGACGAGGCCTGGGTCAGCTCCTCGTTCAGCCGCAGCCGCTTCCATCCTCTGCTCCTGGTCAACCGGCCCCATCCGGGCGTCGACATATCGGCCGCCGCCGGCACGCCGATCCTGGCGACGGGGAACGGGCGCATCGTATTCGCGGGGAACCGCTCGGGCTACGGGAAGACGGTCGAAATCGATCACGGCCACGGATATCGGACGCTGTACGCTCACGCCGGCGCGCTCAGCGTGAAGAAGGGACAGCGAGTCGAGCGCGGAGACGTTCTGGGAGAGGTCGGGAAGACGGGACTCGCGACGGCTCCGCATCTGCACTACGAGGTGATCGTCAACGGCCGGCAGGTGAATCCCGACGAGTACATGGTGGACGATCAGGTGCACTGACCCGGTTTCCTCGCGTTCCGCGAACCGGATGCGCCATGCGGCGGCGAGCGCGACGTGCGCTGGCCGCCGTTCTTCATCGGTGGAGCGACTTTGTTGAATCCGCCCGCGAGCCTCTCTAAATTGCCGGTTCGCGTCGAGGCCAGCCCCCTGGCTCACTCAACACGGAGACGATGGATGCGCGTACAGCGAATCAGCACGGCCCCGATCATCGGGGCGGCGATCCTCCTCACCGCCTGCGGTGGTTCCGACCTGACCGTGGAAGTCCTCAGAGACAGTCCGCAGGGCGCGGTGCCCCAGGAGAACATTGAGGTCGGATTCTATCCGTTCGACCGGGATTCGGTCTTCGACGCCCTGGACGCACAAGCGTCTTCGCCGAAGCCGGAGATTCCGGCCGACATGGCCTCTACGTTCGAGGAGATCCGCTCCCTGCAGGCTCAGTACAACGCGAAGAACAACGAGTGGGCCGAGGGACGTGACCGTCTGCAGAATCTCTCGAGAGAGCTGCAGGGGTTGGACCGTCGCTCGCGCGACTACATGCAGAAGTACGAGGAATTCGGAGACCTCGAAACACAGGTCAACCGGCTGGAGCGGGAGAAGGTGGACCTCTTCGAGCAGTTCACGGGATTGCAGGAGTCGGTAGCGGTGCGCGTGGACTCGTTCCGAATCGCGAGGGACAGTTGGGAAGAGGCCGCCTACGCCGATTACTTCGACCTGGAGCAGGATATTCTCAAGGCGAGCAAGGCCGAGGTGTTCTTTGACACGACCGGTGCAGCCGGGACGGTGACGCGCTCGCTGCCCGGCGGCGAGTGGTGGGTCGTCGCCCGCGTGCCCACCCCGCGCGGTGAGTTGTACTGGAACGTGAAGGTGGATCCGGGCGCCATCGATACGCTTCGACTCAACAGCGACAACGGCGAGGATCGAGTCAGACTCTGATCCCGCAGGATTCGGATTGCATCCGCCGGGACGGGCTCCCGCTCCGTCCCGGCTCCACACCGGAGAGCCCCTGAAATGACGACCGAAGTGAGTTCGGCCGAGGACCTGGGGGCCCTGCGGCTCGATATCGGGCCGGACCGGGTCGGCCGCCTCGTGTTCGATCGGCCCGACGCCCCCGTGAACCTCCTGTCCGCGGAGGTGCTCGCGTCGCTGGATTCGCTGATCGCCCAGCTGGAATCGAGAATCGCGAACGGGCAACTGACCGCGCTGGTGGTGGAGTCGGCCAAGGAAGGCAGCTTCATCGCGGGTGCCGATGTCGGCGAGATCGGAAGCGTCTCGTCGCCGGAGCAGGCCCGATCGGCGAGCGCAGAGGGCCAGCGGATCTTCCGGCGTCTGGAGCGCTTGAGAATTCCGACGATCGCCTGCATCGACGGCACCTGCCTCGGAGGAGGCACCGAGCTGTCGCTCCACTGCGACCACCGGGTCGCCACGGACTCCGCTTCCACGAAGATCGGTCTTCCCGAGGTGCGGCTCGGCATCGTCCCCGGGTTCGGAGGCTGCGTGAAGCTGCCCCGGGTCGTGGGGCTTCAGCGCGCGATGGACATGATCCTGAACGGAAAGGCGATTCCGGCAGCGCGCGCCGGTCGCATCGGTCTCGTCGACCGGGTGATTCCCCACCACGAGCGGGAGCGGGCGCTGCGCGAGTTCGTCGCGGACGTGCTCGCCGGGCGGGTCCCACGGGCCCAGCCTCGCCTCTCGCTGCGGGACCGGCTCCTCGAAGGGAACCCTCTCGGTCGTCGCCTGTTGTTCGCAGTCGCCGAGAAGCGGGTTCGCGCCGAGACGAAAGGACATTACCCCGCTCCCCTGAAGGCGATCGAGGTCCTCTCCCGTACCTTTCGCGCCTCCCCCGATGAGGCATACCGGATCGAATCGGAGGCCCTCGCTGAACTGCTCGTCGGTGATGTCTCCCGAGCACTCGTTCGCGTCTTCGATCTCTCGCAGGACGCGAAGCGGGCGCTCCCGGCATCGGTTCTCGAGACCGCCGTGGAGATCGATCGCGTGGCCGTGATCGGCGCCGGAGTGATGGGGGGAGCGATCGCCGAGATCATCGCGGCCAACGACATCGACACGCTCCTCAAGGACATCGACCGGGGAGCGCTGGATGCGGGGCTCCGGCACGCGGCCGACCTGCTCCGCAAGGCGGCGCGCGCGCGCGTCTTCACCGAGGAGGAGGCCGGACTCAAGCTGGCCCGGATCGACGGGCGGTTGGACTACGAGGAATTCGAAGAGGTCGACCTCGCGATCGAGGCCGTCATCGAGAAGATGGCGGTGAAGCGGCAGGTGTTCTCCGAGCTCGAGGCGGTGATGAGCCCGGAGTCGATACTGGCGACGAACACCTCCTCCCTGTCGGTCACAGAAATGGCGGCCGGACTCGCGCGGCCCGAGCGTGTGGTCGGCCTGCACTTCTTCAACCCGGTGCACAAGATGCCGCTGGTCGAAGTCATCCGCGGCGAGCAGACGGGAAACGCCGCGCTCGCCACGGCGTTCCGCTTCGCCCTCGGACTCGGCAAGACGCCGGTGGTCGTGGCAGATACGCCCGGCTTCCTCGTGAACCGCCTTCTCGGACCGTATTTGAACGAAGCCGGTCGCCTGCTCGAGCAGGGTCTCGCCGTCGAGGCGATCGACAGCGCCCTGCTCGACTTCGGCATGCCGATGGGGCCTTGCCGACTCCTGGACGAGATCGGATTCGAGGTCGCCACGCACGCCGGGCGGGAGATGGCGCGGGGAATCGGCGACCGGCTTTCACCTCCCGAACTGCTCGACCGGATGATCGAAGACGGCCGTCTCGGAAAGAAGAACGGACGCGGGTTCTACCTCTACGAGAAGGGGAAGTCGACCGGAGTGGACCCGAGTCTGTCGGACGTGCTCGGACCGCGTAGCGGCGAGCTGGCGGACCCGGAGATTCGTGACCGCTGCCTGTGGCAGATGGTGAACGAAGCGGCCTGGGCCCTGGAAGAAGGCGTGGTGGACTCCGCGGACGAGATCGACCTGGCAATGATCATGGGCACCGGCTTTCCTCCGTTCCGGGGCGGGCTCCTGCGCTGGGCCGACGAAGTGGGCCTCGCGAAGATCGTGGAAGGCCTGTCGAGATTCGAATCGGAGCTCGGGCCGCGGTTCGCCCCGGCTACCCTGTTGAAGGAGCTCGCGGACCGGAACGGGACGTTCACGCATTCTTCCTAGGCGCCTGCGGTTCGGCTCGCGCTCCGCGCACAAGGTTCCGGCCCCCGGCAAAGAGGGAGAGACGCCGGACGTCGAGATCGTCTATCGGCGTCTCCCGGACCGTGTGAAGACCTTCCGGCAGGAAATCCTGTACGACGGTCCGAATTGCAAGTTTTCGCTGCTCGTGCACCCCGAGGGCGAAGATCCGCTCAACGTCGGCGAGGTCGAGCTGGAACCCGGCGGAGCCCTTCTCTGGTATCTCTTTCCGGACCGGTCCTACGAAGTGGCGGGCGTGTACGATGCGAGAGGAGAGTTTCTCGGCTGGTATACGAACCTGCTCCGCCCGCCCGAAATTTCCGAGGGCCGCTGGGATCTCACCGACCTCTATCTGGACGTATGGCAGCCGGCCGGAGGGGACGCGAAATTGCTGGATCGGGAGGACCTGGAGTCCGCTCTGGAGGCGGGCCACATATCGCTCGAGGAGGCCCGCCGCGTGGAGGCGGAAGCGGCGGCCGTGCTCCGGGCAGCTCGCGCGGGTCGCTGGCCTCCGACGATCGTTCGCCGTCACCCTCTGGAGTCCGTAGGGTCGCTGCGCCTCCACCGCGACGATCCCGCGCGATATGCCGCGAACCTGGTGATCAATCGCTTGATCGGGTTCGGTATGTACCTGTTCGGAGCGATCTCCCTCACGTCGCTCCTGTTCGCGGCATTCACGGACGCTTTCGGGGCGCCCGGACCGGCGCTGACGGCGTGGAAGGTGACGATCGGCGTGGAGGCGGTGCTGCTCTTCCTCTTCGCGATTGCGGGACGGCTGCCCGCTACCCGGCGCCCCCGACCCGAAGAGACGCTGGACGAGCGCATTCTGTTCATCGGTAGTCTGGTGACGGGTCTCGCGGTGTTCGTTCAGCCCGACAGCCGACTCTGGCGATCGGCGCTGATCGCCATTTACGGGATCCTCGCGCTGTTCCTCGGGATCTTCGTGGTCGCCCGCCTGCGCTACGAGCGCCGCTTTCCCTGGCTCGCGGCCGTCGGCATCGGCGTGTGCGCGCTCGCTCTCGGCGTGCTGCTGCTCTGAGGAGGGCTCCGCCCGATCGTCGTGGTCACAATGGTCGCGTTCGGCCCCGCTTGACGGCGATCAGACCGTCTACAATCCGGTTCCCCTCTCTGTGGCTGGCCTCTCCGGCGGCGATCGTCTCGCCCGGCTGAATGTAGTTGTAGCGGTCCACGATGCCCCGGTGAATGCGCGCGTCGTGCCCGATCCGGCAGTGGTCCATGACGACCGAATCGACGATCTCGGCGCCCTTCTCCACCCAGACATCCCGTCCGATCACGGAACGCACGATGCGGGCCTCGTCCACCACGCTGCCCACGCCGAGGCTGATGTCCTCGAGCTCGCCGGAAAGCACCCGCGGGCTCCCGCGGTGATACGCCTGAGAATGGATCGGCCACAGCCGGTTGTTGAGGTCGAAGCGGGGTCGCTTGCCGAGCAGGTCCATGTGGGCCGACCAGTAGGTGGGAAGGGTTCCCACGTCCCGCCAGTAACCGGCCTCCTCGTACGGCTTGATGCCGGGCACGATGTTCCGGTGAAAATCATAAGCGAATACCCGGTAGTCCGACGCCTCGATCATCCTCGGGACGATCGTCTTCCCGAAGTCCGGGTCCAGGTCCTCGGCGGCCACCTCCTTCAGAACGTTCACCAGTGCTCCCGGCTCGAAGATGTAATTGCCCATCGACGCATAGGAATAGCCGGGTCGGTCGGGCATCTCCGGCGGTGCCTCGGACTTCTCAAGCCAGTCCACGATCCGGTCGTCGGGGGTGGCCTCGGCGACGCCGAAGCCCGAGGCCTCTTCGGTGGGAACCGGCAGCATCGCTACACTGAGGTGCGCTTCCTTCTTCCGATGGAAACGGATCATGTGTCCGATGTCCATCCGGTAGATGTGATCGGCCCCGAACACGGCAATCAGGTCGGGACGGAAGTCGGCGATCAGATTGAAATTCTGATAGACGGCATCGGCGGTGCCGCGATACCAGACCTTGCCGACCCGCATCTGCGGCGGAACGACTGTGAGAAAGTCGTCGGGGTGCGGTGTGCTCAGCCGCCAGCCCTCACGGAGGTGATGGATCAGTGACTGTGAGCGGTACTGCACCAGAACGAACGTCGAGTAGATCCCCGAGTTGAGAAGATTCGAGAGAACGAAATCGACGATCCGGTAGCTCCCGCCGAACGGAACCGCCGGCTTGCTCCGCTCTTCCGTCAGAGGGGCCAGCCGCCGTCCCTCGCCTCCCGCCATCACGAGCCCCAGGACCCGGAGGTTGCTGCGCATATCGGTTACCTTCCTCGTGTCGAATCTTGTCGGTCCGGGTCATTCTGCACCGCGTCGTACAGCCTCTCGTAGGCCCGGCCGCTGGTCTCCCACGAAAAGTCGGCCGCCATGGCGGCGCGAATCAGTCTCTCCAAGTCCGGCGGCGAGTCGTACAGGGCGAGCGCCCGCTCGATCGCCGAACCGAAACTGTCCGGATCGTAGCGCTGGAACGCGATCCCGGTCGCCCGCCCCTCAGCGACGGCCTCCGGCGTCGATGCGACCACGCTGTCGGCCAGTCCGCCCACCTCGTGAACGATCGGGATCGTACCGTACCGCTGGCTGATCATCTGATTCAGTCCGCAAGGCTCGAATTCCGATGGCATCAGGAAGAAGTCGGAACCTGCTTCGACCAGGTGCGCCAGCCGTTCGGAAAACGCCACGCGGGATCCCACGTTGGGCGTCTCCGCGTCCATCCGCTCGATCAGGCGTTCGTACCTGGACTCTCCGCTCCCGAGAAACACGAAGCGGGCGGGCCAGGCAGCGAACCGATCGGTGAGCGCCTCGATAAGCGGCAGTCCCTTCTGATCCACGAGCCGGGAGATGAACCCGAACAGCGGAAGATCCGGTTCGACGGGGAGGCCGAACTCGGCCAGAAGCTGCCGCTTGAGTACGGCCTTGCCGGATCGGTCCGCCGCATCGTAGGAGACGTCGAGCCAGTCGTCGTCCGCCGGATTCCAGGTCTCGGTGTCGATCCCGTTGAGAATCCCCGTGACGGGACTCGGAAGGGCGCCGATGACCCCCTCCAGCCCGAAGCCGAATTCCGGTGTAGCGATCTCTCGCGCGTACGTCGGGCTCACCGTGGTGACCTTGTCCGCCGCGATCATCCCGCCCTTCAGCAGGCTGATGCCACCATAGTACTCGAGTCGGTCCGGCCGGAACCACTCCGCCGGCAGCCCGGTATCCGGCCAGTTTTCCGCCGGAAAGCGCCCCTGGTAGGCGAGATTGTGCACGGTCAGCACCGAGGCGGGCAGCCCCGCGGTGAGAGCATCGGCCCCGGCCGGCGGACCGGCCCTCAGCAGCACCGGCGTGAGCGCGGTCTGCCAGTCATGGAGATGAAGAATCTCCGGGACCTCTTCGAGGGCACACAGGGCCGCTCGGCAGAACACGGCGAAGCGGAAGAGATTGTCGGGATAGTCGCCCGAACCATCTCCGTAGATGCCCGGACGATCGAAGAGCGCAGGCACATCGACCAGTCGGACGTCGAGGCCGTGCGGTCCTGCCAGCGGCCGGATCGCCGCCGTCGCGGGCAGGCCGAGCTCTTCGGGGCCCAGCTCGCGCACCGGTGCCCCCGGCTCGAATCCCGCCTCCTGCAAGGAGCGGTACAGAGGAAGGAACAGACTCACCTCGTGTCCGCGTCGCGCCAGGTACGCCGTCAGCGCCGCGGCGACATCCGCCAGCCCCCCGGTCTTCGCCCAGGGGACCGCTTCGGAGGAGATGTGGACGATTTTCATGGCGGGTCCCGAGCCGGTTCGTGATGGTACGGTCACCACGGAAGATACCCGCCCGGTGGGCTTCGCCGCGACAGCCGCCGGTCGCTTCCGGACGACCGGCAGCGCACTGCGCCGGAGGTCAGAACCGGCTGGCGAACTCCCGCTCGACCCGCGACTGCGAACCCTTGACCCGGTCGCGTCCGGCCAGTTTCGCCTCGTACAGGCGGTCGTCGGCGCGATCGAGCAGGCGACTGACCTCTTCTCCGTGATCCGGCCAGCTGGCGACGCCGATGCTGATCGTCACCGATTCCGGCGTCCGACCGCCCGGCATCGAGATCTTGTGCTTCGCGACGGCCTCGCGAAGCTTTTCGGCGATCCTGAGGGCGGCCGCCGAATTCGTCTCCGGAAGAGCGACGACGAACTCTTCGCCACCGAGTCGCGCAACGAAGTCTCCGCCCCGGACACGGCTTCGAATCACGCGTGCGATCGACTGCAGGGCCAGGTCGCCGGCGGCGTGTCCGTGCGTGTCGTTGAATTGCTTGAAGTAGTCGATGTCGATGGCGGCGATGGAAATCGGACGACCGTACCGACGGGCGCGAGCGACTTCGCCGCCCCAGCGGTCTTCGAACGCATGCCGATTGAGTAGGCCGGTGAGAGCGTCGTTCGCCGAGAGTACGTGCGGCTTCTGCATCCGCAGGTTCACCACGGTCCCCAGCACCCCCATGGATCCGAGAAGCGCGATTCGGCCGCTCTGAGCGGCGAGCTCGATCTGGCCGAATCCGGCCACGCCGGCCGAGAGAACCGCTGCGCCGACGATCCCGCCGTACTGCACCACCGCGAGAGCACCGGCCACGGCGCAAGCCCGGTGATCGAGTCGCATGCTCGTCGCCGAAAGCGCGAGGAAGTAGACCGGAAACGCCACCGGATTCATGAGGGCGAGATCGAATCGGTGGACGACAAGGAACGCGACCAGCGCCAGGCTCACGATCGACACATCGAGCGAGCTGGTCACGAATCCGATCGACCATCGATAGTCTGCGCGGGTCACGACCAGATGCAGGATACCGGCCAGCGGCAGCGAGACGCAGGTCACGGCCAGATAGACGAGCGCGGCTTCGCCGCCATGGGTAATCCACGCGCCGAATACTGCGAACGCGATCGCGGCGAGGCTCATGGTGAGACGGCCCCACGAGATCAGCTTCTCGCCCTGACCTCCGGTCTGCAGCAGCGTAGCATCGGGCGGCATCCAGAAGCGCCGCCATCCTGCCCGGATTCCGTGCATGCCTCTCCTCGAGCGAGTGCCTGGTCTCGTGGCCGATCGTCGCGTGACGGAAGAGCAAGCCTCGTGCCCCTGCACGGACCCGAAAATTCAGCACATTCGCTCATTCGAGGTTCGAAATTCGGGGCAAGCCGCGTCGAATGCCGTATCGCGCAAGGTACCGGTACTCTTGAAGCCGGGGATGAAGGCTGCGATCATGCGCTCTCCCGAAAGGTCAAACCTCACCAGGCGGAGTCATGTCCACGAGCATTCGTACTGCGTCCGCGGAGGATCGCGACAGGATCGTGCTTTTCAACCAGGCGATGGCCCGGGAGACGGAGGGGCGCGAGCTGGACCGCGCGACGCTGACGAAGGGAGTCGAGAAGCTTCTCGCTCAGCCGGCACGCGGGCGCTACTTCGTGGCGGAGCGTGAGGGCGAAATCGTGGGACAGCTGATGATCACCCTCGAATGGAGCGACTGGCGGAACGGCGAAATCTGGTGGATCCAGAGCGTCTACGTATCCAAGCGGCACCGCCGATCCGGCGTCTATCGTCAATTGCACGAGTATGCCCGGGACCTGGCGCGGAAGGAACGAGCGGTCGGGCTGCGCCTGTATGTGGAGCGTGACAACGTACCGGCCCGGACCACCTATCGGGCGATGGGCATGCTCGAGTCCTCCTACCGGGTCTACGAGGAGTTCTGGGCCTGACCGGCCGAGGTCAGCCCGCCTCACCTCACCCGCCCGGCGGAAAGTCCTTCAGCGCCTCTCCGATCGCCCTGTCGATCGCCTCCTGGCGTTCCTGCGCATCCCTCTTCTCGTGGACTTCGCCGGAAACGACGCCACGCCACACCAGCTCGTTCGACGACCCATCGACGATATCGAGGATCAGCGTGCCCTCGTTGTACTGCCGCACCGAAGGCGTAGAGTAGCCCATCCCGAACGAAGGGCCGTACGGACCCCAGTATCCCCCCCAACCGTACCCGTAGTAGCTGTTGATGTAGGTGACGTCCATTCGACCGTCGATCGACACGTGATAGCCGATCCGGAAGTCAGCCGACCCGCCTTCATCCCGCCGAAATCCCTTCTCGGCGAGCTTCCTCTCGACGGACGAGCGAATTCGACTGTCGGTCATCGGGTCGTCCACCAGCCGGTCGTAGGATCGAATGTCGCCCGCTTTCTCTCCTTCGAAGGGCGCCCAGTCCCACGTCTCATACGAGCGAATCTCGTCGACCTTCGCGGGGTCGAAGTCGGACCAGGACTCCAGACCTGAGCACCCGGTCAGGGCGATGGCAGTCAGCAGGATTCCGACCGAGATCGGCGACCCGAACGGGATGACTCTCGCCCGGCTCATCGGTACATCAACCCGATGTTGAAGCCCCAGTACTTCTGGTCCCCGGAGCCCCCGGCGCTGAACGCCCAGTTGTAGCGCGTGTTCGCGATCAGGGCGACCTCCGGTCGGCCCAGCGGCACGATCACGCCGAGTTCGGGGGCCCAGCCGAAGTGCCAGTTGTCGTCCTTGACCGAACTGATCCCGATATCCACCCGTCGCTCGATCCAGTAGGTGCCGGCGTTGAGGCCGCCGTACGGACGGATACCCCCGCGGGAACCGAAGTAGTAGTGGGCGTTGACCAGCAGCGGAACGGCGTTGAAATAGCGCAGCTGCGTGCCGCGAATGGCTGCGCCGGGCAGGTTGACGACTTCGTCGGTCTTCTCGTTGAGGACGTTCCAGCTGCCCGAGAAGCCATACGAAAGGTTGCCGCCGCGACTGGGAACATACCGCGCTTCGAGTCCGATGCCGCGGAAGCTGAAGTCATCGACGAACGAAACGTCGGAGTCCGAGCTTCCCGGCAGGCTCGAGGTAGCCGACATGTTGTAGGTAATGCCCCACCACCAGTCCTGTGCCCGCGCTTCGCCGCTGACGCCCGCGAGCAGGGCTACCGAGGCGAGCGCTCTCTTGAGCAGTCTCATCATCTTCTCCATTCTCGGATGTGCCCCTGCCCTACTGGACCATCAGGTAGTCCCTGGACTGATCGAAGGCTCTGTCGATTCCGGACAGAGCCAGGTTCACGTTCGACTGTCCACTGCTCGACAGGACCGCGTTGACCGCACCGGTCCACACCGATGGGATCTGCTCGCCGGTATCGTCACGGCCGTCGGGATGGAGCATGTCGACGAACAGAGTGCCTTCGTTCCAGCTCGTCGTGCTCACGTAGCCCGGATACCAGCACCCGTACCCGGGGGGATACCATCCCCACCAGCCCCAGTAGCCGCCGCACGGCCAGTAGGTGTAGGCGGTCCACTCGTTCACGGCGACCATCACGACCACGGCGACGTCCGGCAGGTTCGATTCCGTCACTTCCTCGGTCGGAATCCGCTGGTAACCCAGTGCATCCATGTTCCGGACGACCTGGTCCACGAACGTCGCGTCAAGCGCGTGGTCGTACTCCAGGCGACTCTCGTCTTCGCAGTTGATCGGGCCCTGCTCGGGCGGGTTCGGGACGTCGCACACCTCGACCACCGTGTCCGGAATGGCGTAGGTCCGCTGACCCCGGAAGTCGAAATCCTCGTTGTACGTCGTGAGCACGACCTGAGTCTCGGACACGTTCGATATTTCGCCGGGATAGCAGGCCGTGAGCCCGCCGACGGCCAGCAGCGCCGCCACGGCGACCGGCCATCGACCGGACGACCCTCCGACCATCGTCAACCTCTGCCGCATTCTGACATCCTTCTCCGGCCGGCTGAAACCGCGACCGGCGGACTGAAAATCACGGGAGGCCGAGGGTGCCATCCCGTCGGGAGCCGACGAAGATAGCCGCCCCCGGTCGGAGGGCAACCGGGCGGCGAAGGCAGGCGCACGCTCGACGGCGGGGAGCGTGGGAGTGGTGCCGCAGCCGCACGTGGCCCGGGTGCAACAGAAAATGCGGAAACCGGAATGTCGACCGCGCGCAGCGGGTAAGGTCAGCCGGATCTTCGACTCGCGGTTCGGCGCATATCTCTGCGGTCTTCCGGTCCATTGCGACAGGTGGCGAAACACCGGCGACTCCGTCGTATCAGGCGGCCGTCCGCATCTTGCAATCCCCGCAGACAGCGAGATCCGGAGGCCCCGGATCTCCCGTCGCACACTGTGGGAATGCCTGTGAGGGGGAGAGCGAATTGTTCACCGCGTTGCTGATGATTCTCGTCGCAGACCTGCTGATCTTCGTCCACGAGATCGGTCATCTGCTCGCGGCCCGTACACTCGGCATGCCCGCGACCTCGTTTTCTGTCGGCTTCGGGCCTGCTCTCCTGAAGCGCAGCTGGCGAGGTACCGAGTTCCGCCTCGCCCTCATCCCCCTCGGTGGGTACGTGCGAATCGAGGGTATGCACGGCACCGATGAGGACCGGATCCGCTGGCCGAACGGATTCGCCTTCCAGCCACTCTGGAAGCGCCTCGTCGTGATCGGTTCGGGCGTGACCGCCAACGCGCTACTCGCTCTCGTTCTGTACAGCGCAGTCTCGGTCGCGGGGAAATGGAGCGGTCCGGTCGATGCCCGCGTGGTCGAGGTCGATGAGACCATTCTCCCGCCGACGGCGGGCTGGTCGTCGATCCCGCCCGACCGGAGGATCGACCAGGTGGATGATCGTCCCGTCTCCGACTGGAGCGAGATGGCGCTGGTCCTGCTCGGCCTGGATGAGGGCTTTCACACGCTCGAACTGGATGACGGCAGCGGGCACCGAGTATGGATCCCCGGCTCCGAGGCCGCGAAGATCCAGCTGCTGGAGGCATTGATTCCGGCGGTCCCCGAGCCCGTGGACCATGACCTCGGCGAGGGAATCGCGGCCGGGGGACGGGAGGTGAGCCGAACCGCGAAGTTGATCGCCGAAAGCGGGAAGCTCCTTGCCACTGGATCGATCGGAATCCGTCAGCTGAACGGACCGATCGAGCTGGCACGCGTCAGCGAGCGGACCCTTCGGATGAGCCTGAGCCAGTTCCTCGCTTTCGTCGCGTTCCTCTCCCTGAATCTGGCGATCCTGAACGCCCTTCCGATTCCGGTGCTGGACGGAGGCCACTTCGCCCTGCTTCTGGCCGAGGGGGTACGAGGCCGGCCGCTCCCATCTTCGATCCGAAGATACGGAACTCTCGCCGGCACCACCGTCGTCGTCTGTTTCATGACTGTCGCCCTGCTCAACGACCTGCTGCGCCTTTTCGGTCTCTGACCCGGACCCGCGGTCTTTCCTGCGACCTCCGCCATGTTAGATTGCCGCGGCCCGTCACGTGGGGCCGAAGGAGGCGGGACCGGTCCGTTCCGCCCGGTCACCAGAAACGGAAGGACGCAGCATGTACCGGATTTCCCGGCCACTGACCCTCGCAGTCACGGCCATCTTCGCTATCGCTTCTGCCCCGGTCTCCGCGCAGGAAGTGGACGCCGGCAAGCTGACCCTGGATCGTCTCTTTTCTGCCGAGTTCCGGGGCGACTTCTTCGGACCGGCTCGCTGGCTGGATGACGGTGACGCCTATACGACCCTCGAGAGGTCCGAGGATGGCCAGGGACGCGACCTGGTGCGATACGAGACGCGTTCCGGGGAACGGTCGATCCTGATCCGCGGCTCGAGCCTCGTCCCGACCGGGGCGACC